>JACQWW010000179.1 GCA_016209025.1 Elusimicrobiota bacterium
CTGGGAATAGCCAAGGCAGCCGGAACAACCCTTGCCGTCATTCCTGAGGAGTTTGAAGACGGGGTCCCGGTCCAGAGGGTTTGCGACACGATCGAGGGCTCGATCATTAAAAGGCTTTCCCACGGAAGAGATTACGGCGTGGTCATGATCGCCGAGGGTATGGCGGAGAAGCTCAGTAAAAGCGACCTTGAAACGCTGGGCAACATTCAAAGAGACGAGCATGGACACCTTAAGCTGGCTGACATTGGTTTTGCCGAATTTCTAAAACGCCAAGTTGAGCAAAGTTTGAAAAGCCGGGGAATCACCATTCCGATCACGGACAAAAACATCGGCTATGAACTGCGCTGCGCCCCGCCTGTTCCTTATGACATGGAATACACCAGGGACCTGGGCTACGCCGCGATTAAGTTTCTGCTGGAAGGCGGCTCCGGCGCGACGGTGGCCAGTTGGGGGGGCAAGGCCGTATCTATCCCCTTTTCAGATATTATTGATTCCGGCACGGGCCGGCCCAGGCCCCACGGTGTGGACATTCATTCCAATAGCTATGAAGTCGCTTTAAGATATATGATTCGTTTAAGGAAGGATGATTTTAAATAGCCCCAGGAAATCAAGAAACTGGCCGACGCCGCCAAAATGGACGAGGGGGCGTTTACCGCCAGATTCCAGGCCGCGGCCGTATAAAGGGAAAAATGAAAATACGTAAACTTCACATAAAAAATTACAGAGCCATTGACGACGTTGTCCTTGATTTTGTTGATGCCCTTGGCAACATACGTCCAATTACCGTGATCGCTGGTCCGAATGGTTCGGGTAAAACATCGATTCTCTATGCTATTGTTAGAGCGCTTGGCGTTACTGGATATAATCCGGAAAGCGTTCCAGAGCCATCACAGTTAGATATAAGAGGGGCGCAGCTGGATAGCGGCGGCTGGCAAAGTGTCGCCGCAAATTCGACTGCATCCGTTGAGGTTGAATTAGAATTTGCAGAAACAGAAATTAAGGCTATTGAAAAGGTTTATCAAGGTCTCTCCAGGCTTCCGCAAAAACGCTCTTTTTCATTGCCGCCTCTTCCATTAAGAACAATTATTCTAAAGTGGACATACCCCACTAACCCCCACCCGGATGGCCGTTTGAAGCCATGGTGGTGGATTGAGTCAATCGAACCTAAGAATGCGCTGGGCTGGTCAAGGGCGAGGGGCGCCACTATTTATGCATGGAAACAAAAGGTTATTGAGCTAGACACTCTTTTACAGGTGGGGGGAATCCATTTTTTTCCGCAAGACCGAGCTTTATATAAAAGAGTGCTCGGAGAAGGATTGCCAAAAGATCAAGCCGGTGACATGTTGGTTTCTCCTGTTTCTGTAACGTCGGCGGAAGAGCAGGAGGAAAAGCCGGAATCGAAAGAACTCTCTGTTTTTTCAATTTTAAAATATTTTAGCGATGCCGCACATTTTGCAAATCTTCCGGATGATAGGATCTGGGAGAAAAGAGTCCAAGAGTCTTTCGCAAGAGTTTGCGCTCCGAAAAAGTATATAGGTTTTAAGATACACCCCGAGTTGCTTCCAGGGGGGGCGCCTTGCTTTAAAAATGGCGGAACAATCTATCCATTACACCACGCGGCCTCCGGCGAATTGGTCATTATTGAATATTGTGCCAGACTAAATTATCCACAGCCCCAGAATAATCACCTTATTTTAATTGACGAACCAGACGCCCACTTGCATCCGAGTTGGATTCGCAAACTTTTTTCTTCCTTGCCTCAAATCGGCGAGGGCAATCAATTTGTGCTTACCACCCATTCTCAAGAATTAAAAGATTTGGCGGCGCGCGATAAATGTTTGATTGATTTGGGCGGTCTATAGTTGCATGGGTCGGGCAGCCATCTCGCGTTATTTGAATACCTATCCACGAACGGGGGATTGCGCCATTGTGTGTGAGGGTGATTTTGTCGGCTATGAAGCCGCGCTGATTGTCAAGTGGTTTCTTAATAATAACCTGCATATTGATGTTTGGCCCTGCGGCATGGCAAGCGCTGCGCCGGGCGTTGTGGATGCAATCGGGCGTAGCATCCCGGTTTTCGTTATTGAAGATAGGGATTTTCGAGAATTAAGTCAGGCGAACCAAGGTTGTGAAAAGAAAAAGGATGATCGAGTTCAAAGAGGGGCTCGGATTATAAATTGGGTTAGCTGGCAACGCCACGAAATAGAAAATTACCTATTAGAGCCGGATGTTATATTTCCGGTGATGGGCGAAGCGTTTAAAATTAAAAATCTGGATCTG
Organism: Elusimicrobiota bacterium; assembly: GCA_016209025.1. Classification (GTDB taxonomy): domain Bacteria; phylum Elusimicrobiota; class Elusimicrobia; order JACQPE01; family JACQPE01; genus JACQWW01. The sequence goes on from JACQWW010000179.1 coordinate 2,281, forward strand.
ATTCAGCAAAAATTAGAACGGCTTCTTAAAAACTCGTTTTCTTATTACGCCTTACAATGCGCTATATATCAATGGCGATCTAATTTCCCGCGTTTTGATCCAACAATCCAAAACATAAGCGGAAAGTTTCAAGAACCCAAGCCATTCTGGGATTCAGTCAAAAAAACGTTTGTTTTTCCGAGCCAAGAACAAATTTCAAATTTTTTAAACAAAGTTGCCGATGCCAATAAAGAAATTATCGAAAATGCCGACAAGCGCCTCTTGGCTCCCAAGGACTGCGAGAATATTTTTAACAGCAAGATTAAGCAATGGGAAAATATGGAGGTGGGCAACAAGGGTTGGTTGATAGATTGGCCGGGTAAAGACGTTATGGCCCATCTGCGCAAGGAATTGGCTTATGAATTTAGTTGGCAGGAAGAAAACATAAATTGGGACAAGATGAGCAGGGCCGAGCAAAAGGAAAGGGATTTGGAAATCGAGCAAGCCCTTCAGCCTTATTTATGCAATCAGTTTCTCCGCTTTTTGTCTCAACAATCTAATTCCGCAATTAGAAAAGAATGGGATGGCTTGGTTGAGTCGGTAAAAAATTTTAAAAAACCGTAACTTAATAATGCGCGGTTTAGACATAGGAGGATAGAATGACAAACAAAGTTAAAACGATTCTCGCGAACTACCAATCGGACAATCCGGGGACAGTGGCCAACATCGCCCGGATTTTAAATCACGGCAAGCTGGCCGGCACGGGAAAAGTCGTTATCCTGCCCGTGGACCAGGGCTTTGAGCATGGGCCGACACGAAGCTTTGGCCCTAATGCGCCGGGCTATGATCCCCGCTATCATATCGAACTGGCTATTGAAGCGGGCTTAAACGCCTACGCCGCACCATTAGGCCAGATCGAGGCGGCAAGCCGCGAATTTCCGGGTGAAATCCCCTTGATTTTAAAAGCTAACAACAACGAACTGCTTGGCAAATCTAACGATCCCATCCCGGCGGTCACGGCCACCGTCAAAGACGCTCTTCGCTTGGGCTGTGCCGCGGTGGGATTTACCATTTATCCTGGGTCAGCCAATGCCAAACAGATGTACGAGGAGGCCCGGCGCTTGATTGACGAGGCCAAGACAGCAGGATTGGCCGCGGTTCTCTGGTCATATCCACGGGGCAGCGCTCTTTCCAAGGAGGGCGAGACAGCCGTGGACGTGGCCGCGTACGCGGCGCACATCGCCTGCCAATTGGGGGCCCATCTGGTGAAAGTAAAACCCCCGACCGCGCATATGGAAAAAGAGGAGGCTAAAAAAGTTTTTGAGAAATATAAAATCAAAACCGAAACTCTGGCTGACCGGGTGCGCCATGTGGTCGAGTCCGCTTTCAATGGGAAACGCCTGGTGATTTTTTCCGGCGGTCCAGCTAAAGGCAAAGATGAAATTTTAACGGAAATCCGCGGCATTCGCGAAGGCGGGGGCTTCGGCTCCATTATCGGCAGGAACGCTTTTCAGCGGCCCAAAAAAGAGGCCCTGGCCCTTCTTGATGAAATCATCGGCATTTACCGGGGATAAGATGGGCAAAAAAGGCGCCTTCGGACTTTTGGTCGGCGGGGGCCCGGCCCCCGGCATCAACAGCGTCATTAGTTCGGCCGCCATCGAAGCCATTGTCAACGGCTATAAAGTGGTGGGCATTCTCGACGGCTTTAAATGGCTGGTCAAAGGCGACGTCTCGAAGGTTCAGGAATTGACTATCGCCGATGTTTCGCGCATTCATTTTACCGGAGGCTCGATTTTAAGGACCTCGCGGGAAAACCCCCTGACAAAACCCAACGGCATTGACAGGGTCGTCGAATCCATAAAAGAGCTCGGCATAACCCATTTAATCACCATCGGCGGCGACGACACGGCTTCCGCCGCCATCAGGCTGGCCGACACCGCCAAGGGGGCCGTCAGGGTCGTCCATGTGCCGAAAACAATTGACAACGACCTGCCCTTGCCCGAAGGCCGCTCCACCTTCGGCTATCAGACAGCCAGGCACTACGGCACCCAGCTTTTAAAAGACCTCATGGAAGACGCAAAAACAACCGGTCGCTGGTACATCATCACCACCATGGGCCGGGGCGCGGGTTTTTTGGCTTTGGGCAGCTGTTTTGCTTCCGGGGCCACCCTGGCCATTATTCCCGAGGAATTTCTCCAGTAAAAAGTCCCCCTCGGCCAAGTCTGCGACATTATGGAAAGCGCCATGGTCAAACGAAAATGGATGGGCCGCTCGGACGGCGTGGCCGTGCTGGCCGAGGGACTGGGAGAACGCCTGACCCCGGAAAAAAGAAGCCGTATCGGCAAGGAAGTGCGCGACGAATTTGATCACTTGCGGCTTTCCGAGCTTGACCTGGGGAAAGCCATTAAAGAGGAAATTCAGGACAGATATTCGGAAAGAGGGCAGAAAATCACCCTGGTAAACAAGGACATCGGATATGAGCTGAGGTCCTGCGCCCCCATTCCTGAGGGCCATAACAAGGCCCTTATCTGCTACAAAGGCGGGGCCATGCATCCCATGCCGTTCAAGGAAATCTACGACGAGGATACCGGTCACGTCAAAACGCGCACCGTAGACGTTGATTCTGAATTTTACCAGGCGGCCCTAAGCTACATGATCCGCTTGAAGCCCGATGACCTGGCGGATAAAAAAACCCTCGAGGGCCTGGCTAAAACCATGGGAATTTCGACAGAAGAATTCCTGGACAGGTTTAAATATCTGACGGAGCTTCCTATTTTCAGGCGAACCAAGCAAACAGCCCGGCCCCCGGGTGTTCCGCAAAACATCGTCTATGAATAAAAGAAAATGGAGCACGATCTTTTAGTCGTTGCCATCGGCGGCAACGCTCTTTTGGGCCCCCACGAAAAAGGAACCTATGATGAGCAGACGGCCAACGCGGCCAAGACTTGCGAAGATCTTGTGTGCCTGCTCAAGCCCGAGTATCACCTGATCTTCACCCACGGCAACGGCCCGCAGGTGGGCAGTATCGTCAGGCAAAATGAAATCGCCAAAGACGAAATTCCGCCCTTGTCGCTTGACGCCTGCGTGGCTGAGTCAGAAGGAAGCATGGGGCATTTTCTCCAGCTCGGTCTTTTAAATTCTTTGCGGGCCCGGGGCATGCGCCGTTATGTCGTGACCGTCATCACCCAGGTTCTGGTGGAGGAAAACGACCAGGCTTTCAATAATCCCACCAAACCTATCGGCCGGTTTTATTCTGAGGCCGAAGCCCGCGAACTGATAAAAACTAAAGGCTGGTCAATGATCGAGGATGCCAAAAGGGGCTGGCGCCGCGTGGTCGCCTCGCCCATGCCGATCAAGGTTATCCAAAGGCACATGATCAGAAATGCCGCCCTAACCGGCAACGTTCTAATTGCCGTGGGCGGGGGCGGGATACCGGTCATCCAGCTTGCCGACCGTCTCTATAAGCCGGTTGAAGCGGTCATTGACAAGGACTTGGCCAGCGCCGTCTTGGCCAGCGCGGTCAAGGCCGACGGTTTTATTATTTTGACCGCGGTGCCCAACGTCTGCATTAATTTTAAAACGCCGCAGGAAAAAGCCCTTGGCCGCATTACGGTCCAACAAGCCGAGGGGTATCTTAAGGAGGGACATTTTGCCGTCGGAAGCATGAAGCCCAAGATCGAGGCGGCTTTATTGCACTTAAAAAATCAGGGCAGAAAGGTCGTTATTACAAACATCG
>JACQWW010000168.1 GCA_016209025.1 Elusimicrobiota bacterium
TGCATAAATCAATGTCTTGAGCTTTAGTTTTATCAGCCCATGCCGCTGAACCGAATAACATGACCGACTGAGGTTGATAGCGCTCAATGATAATGGATGTTACTTTTTGAATTTCCTGGTCTATATTCATGTTTTTAGCATACCAAAAAGCGCGCCCCACCAAAATTTCAACGGCACTCCCCAAAGATTCACAACGACCCCCCTTGACTTTGTTTTGTTTTGGAGCAATGATCAGTGGTTGCCGGAAAGTGACCGCCACGAAACGGCAAACCCGTTCATTGAAAGGCGGGGACGCGAAGCCAAGGGCCCACTAGCCTCAATTCTGGCTCCCCCCGGAGAGGCTTAAAAGGCGGGCAGCCTGGCTGCCGAAGGCGATTCACCATGGGTTCATGCAACCAAGAAATCATGAGTAGGGAAATCGGACGGTCACAGAGAGTTATAAAAGAAGGAGCGAAGCCCCGGTTTTTAGGTGGGGTATCAATCCCACTCTTTTCTTTTTATCAAGCCTCATTGGCCTCATTGGCGTTATTGGCCTTATTGGCCTTTCCTTTATATAGCGCCGGCCAGACCGCCGCTGAATCGCTTTTAGCCGGCGTGGGGGCCAGGCCTTCAGCTTTGGGCGGTGCTTATACCAGCCTTGCCAATGATCCTTTTGCCGGCGCCTATAATCCATCGGGACTTGCCAGGATCAAAAGACCCCAGCTCGCTTTGATGCATACCGAATGGCTTGATGATATGCAGCAGCAATTCATCGCCTTCGGGCTTCCTCTTAAACCCGGCGTTATTGGTCTTGATTTTTACCGCATGGACATGGGTAAATTCGCGGGCCGGGACGCTTCAGGCAAGCCGACCGGGGAGTTTTCCGGCGGCGACATGGCCTTGGGTCTTTCTTTCGGATTGCAGGCCCATCGCCGTATTTTACTGGGAAGCAAGGTTACCTATTTCCGCGAGGAGCTGGCCGGATACAAAGCGGCCACGGTATTCGGGGATTTCGGCGCGATAGTGGCCGTGTCCCCGAAGCTGGTGATCGGCGCCGTGATGCAGAACGCCGGGCAGGGACTGCGTTTTATCAAAGAGGAATCGCCTCTGCCTTTGACCTATGCCTTGGGCGCAGGCTACAATTTGGGAGGCATGCGCCTGGCCGCTGATTATAAAATGAGGCCCAGGGAAAAGTCCGGGGAGTTTATGGCGGGCCTTGAATTTACGCCGGCCATCGGCCAGGAGCAATCCAGGCCTGTTGCTTTAAGAATCGGCCAAAACGGATTCACGGCAGGCAAAGCAGGCGCTAATCCGGCGCAGAATTTTTGCGGCGGGTTCGGCCTTTCGCTGGGCAGCGCCACGGTTGACTATGCCTTTAAGCCCTTCGGCGTTTTAGGGGCGACTCATCGTATGAGCTTGCTGTTAAGATTTTGATTATGATTATGATTAAAAAAATAGGGGGAATAATGAGTTTGACGCGCAAGGCAGGGGTTTTTGTTTTGTTAATCCTGGCCGGTTTAGCCGCCGGACGCCTTTGGGCCGATGATAACGCGGGCCGGCCTTCTTTGGAAAGCGAAGCTGTGCCGCCGGCGCCTTCGGCCCCGCCTCAAAATGAGATCGTGCCGGAAAGCCCTTTGCCTGCGGGCCAGGCGTCCGGCCTCCAAGACAAGGCCGATGAGGAAAAAATGCGCCAATGGATTGAAGACAAAGGCGGCATAGTCGGCGATGAAACTTCTAAAAACAAGGCCCCGGCTCTTGAATTTTTACGCGAGAAGAAAGCCCAAGAACAGGAAGAAAATAAAAGCGGCCTCGAACGCCGGGTTTATGCCGATGAGGATTTGCGCGCCGATCAACCGCGCCTTGAGCGTGCCGTTCCCCAGCGCGGCGAGCGCGCCAGCCGCAAAGAGAAGAAATTTTTCAAGGAACACAAACTCAATCTTGAAGTTGACCGGCTTGGCCAGGATCAGATCATGAGGCCGCCGAGAGCGGAAGCTGAAAGAGGCGATAGAGGCCAAAAAGGCAGTCGAGCGCGCAGTCCTGGGCAACAATCGCATGGCCAAAGACATGAAAAAGGAGATTGATAGAAAAATGGTGCGGAGCCTCGCAATGACATTTTGTTGTTTAGTCGGATTGTTTACTTTTTCTTTATGTTCATCTGCTGATATTTCCACCGGCACGAGTTTGAACAATATTTTGGTTTCCCATTGGAATTACACTTTCGGCAATGTTTACGGAGGATTTTATCGGATGATTCCCGGTCCTTCGGCCGCAATCGGAGATTTCCGGACCGATCAGCCGGGACTTGAAATCGCCACCGGCAACGAAGAATATGTTCCTTTAGGCTGTGACGGAAATTTGTGTCCCCTGGGCCGGTGCTTTGGGCCTGGCAGAATCCTTACAACGGCCACGTTTTATCCACGCCGGCTACAGTGCGCATGAGTAATGCTGAATGGCGCATTTTTTCCGGTTCCTTTGATTATTCCGTTAAGAGCCTCAGGGGCACGACCGGCCAGGCGGTTTGGCGGTTTTACACGCGCGGGCCGATTTGGTCCTCTGCCGCGGTCGCAGATTTAGACCAGGATGCCAATAAAGAGGTGGTTATCGGTTCGGATGACGGCTATCTATATAGCCTGGGATCATCCACCGGAGCTTTGCGCTGGAAGGTTAATTTGGGCGGCGAGATCCGAACCTCAGCCGCTTTGGCTGATCTTGACAAAGACGGCAGGCGCGAAGTTTTAATCGGCACACCTTGGGTTTCCAGCGGCACCCTTATGGCTTTGGAAGGCGCCACCGGCGCTTTGAGGTGGAAATTTCAAACCGGCGGGTCCCTTATTTCAAGCCCGGCGGTCGGAGATATTGACGCTGACGGATCATTGGAAATCATCTTCGGCTCCGGCGACGGGAAAGTATATTGCCTTAATGCCGACGGCTCCTTGCAATGGAGCGCTGATCTTAAGTCCCCTATTTACAGCTCTCCTGCTTTGGCCCAGCGGGGCATCACCCAAAGGCTTGATGTCTACGTTATTACCTATGCCGGTTATCTGACGCTTTTGCGGGGCGATACCGGCGAATTGGTTGATTATTTCAGGGCCGCTCATGCCTCGGTTTCCTCGCCGGTCGTCGCGGACGCGGACGGCGACGGCAAGCTGGAGATTTACTTTCAAGACCGCCGGGGCGATTTAAACGCCAATCGGGGCGACATGTTTTGGAGCGTCAAGGACATGGGTTCGCAGGTTATGCCTTATGCCAAGCCTTGGCCCATGTTTCGGGCTAATTCCAGCCACACCGGCCTTTATCAAGATGCCGATCAATAGACATGTGCCCAGAAGCTCGATGCAGAAGCGCCGAAGATTACCCACGTCCCGCTTGGCGGTTTGCGTCCGGATAACCTTAATGTGACGATTGAGGCGCAAATTACCGACAATACCGGCGTGACCGTGGCAGGATTGACTTTTTGGCAGGATGGCACAGCTAAATATTACACGGTTCCCATGATGTTATTCCCGCGTTTTATTTACAGGGCCTTAAAACAAAAACCGTCGCCTATTTTATTGACGCGACGGATGAGGCGGGCAATTACCCTCCCACGGGTCAGACGCCCGGCAGTTTTTTAAATCCCAACAAATTCGGTGTTTACGACGTGACTCTGCCGACCGCAACTATTGCCGTACCGATGGCAGCCCAATTCGTGGGAAAGAGCGCGCCCATTTATGGCTCGTTTACCCCTCAAGACGTGGCCAAAGTGGAGTTGGCGGTCAGGGATTCGGCTAATGGGTTTTATTGGAGTTCTTCAGCCTGGCAGGCCGCGCCATCCTGGTTTTCGGCAAGCCAATTAAAGACCTGGGTTTATGATTTTGCATCTTTTAACGGATCATGGAATCATACTTTGACCTCAATAGGTTTTGAAAACGGAAAAATTTATGAACTCAAAGCCAGGGCCGTTGACAGCGCCGGTAATGTCCAAGCTCAACCCGACAGCGTCCTTTTCAAAGCGGACGCGGCCGGGCCGGAAATATCCTTTCAAGAGCCGATAGACGGCAAAACTTATAATGTCAGCCCTACGGCGATTTCCGGAACCGTGGCGGACAGCCTGTCCGGCGTCTGGTATCTTTATCTTTTCATCCGCGATCTTGCCGGCTCCCAGGTATGGGACGGTTCGTCATGGCAGAGTCAATACGCTTATCTTCAGCCGGCCCTTTCAGGCAATGCCTGGAGCTTGGCGGCTCCGAGTTTTATTATCGGGCATAAATACGAAGTCATGGTTTATGCTATTGACCGGGCTTATAATTGGTCAAACAAAAAGGTCACCTTCGCCATGGGAAATTCCATTGCGCCGGCTCCGCTTAATGTTTACAGCGGCTGGGCTTGGACAAGCCAGGATCATCTTGACCGCCAAGTCAGCTGGCAGTCTTTGAGCGATACCTCAACCATTAAAGGTTATCTGGTTTTTTCCCAGGGTCCCGGGGACGCGGACTGGCATTTAGAGCAGGAAGTCCCTCTGGAGATTCCCAAGGCCATCTGGCAGAGCGCTTCAACCGGAACCGTGGTTTTGATGCGAAGCGCCAATGGAAACTATACCTATACCCTGCGGCGCTTTGGCCGCGATTGGGACGTGGGTTCGTACCGTTTTTATGTTAAGGCCTTGAGTAATGACAATGTCGAGGGCGCGCCGTCCGCCCAAACCCAGGTGATTCATGCCGGGCCCATGGATCTTTCTTTGGATAAGGAAATTCCGCCCATGGTTTCCTGGAAAGGTCCTCTTGACGCGGCGCCGGGATATATTAATATCGCGGTTTTTACCAAACCTGATTCATATATGCTGGCCGGCAAAATTTTCAGCAATTCAACCATTGTGTCCGTCGCTATTGATAAAAATAATTTCAACCTGGCCTCCGGCACGCTCAACGTGGGATCAACTTATTATGTTCAGGTGATAAAAAAGACCAAATCCGGCGACTCTGCCGATACCGCGAGCTTGAGCCGTAAAAAATTAAGCTTTATTTATAAAGGTCTGCCGCCTGCCTCAAAAATAGTTTACCCGTCGTCGGGGACGGTCTTGACGGCTTTAACCGGCATTTCAGGAACAGCCTCAAGTCCGGAGGGAGAGGTGGCCTCCGTAGACGTGAAAATTCAGCGCCTGTCGGATCAATTCTATTTTACCGGCACGGCCTGGACGGCTCAAGAAACGTGGTTGGCAGCCCAGCAGGCAATCCAGCAGGTAGTCCCAATAGCAATTGGGGCAGTCCCTTCAGCACAAGTGGCAGCCCAGGGGAAAAACGAATGGTCTTTTCCCATTTCAAAGAGCCTGGGCCAAGACGGCGGTTACCGGGTCATGTCGCGCTGCCGCGACATGGCAGGCAATTTTGAAACAAACGGGCCGGCGGTTGATTTTATCTTGGATCAAACGCCGCCTTTGACCACCTTGACTTTAACGGGCACAGAGGGAGCCAATGGTTTTTATGTCAGCCAGGTGACAGCCGCTCTTTCGGCGATGGACCAGATTTCCGGTCTTGAGGCGATATATTGGCGTCCGGGCTCCAATGCCGCTTGGATGGCTTGGACCGGACCCCTTATTTTCAAAGAAGGCGCCTCTGAGATCGAGTTTTATGCCAAGGATAAGGCCGGCAATGCGGAATCATTGAAAAAAGCCGATATAGCGATTGATACGGCCAGGCCTGTTTGCAAGATCAATCAACTGGCCGTGGAGAAGGCTCTTGGAGAATCTCAAGATGATTTTTCCGGCATCGCCCTCGTGGAATTGGCTCTTAAAGACGCGACGAGCAATCTTTTTTGGAACAGCGAAAGTTTTTCGAGCCCCGAGCCTAGATGGATCGCAGTCGCTTCCAGCGGGACATGGCAATTCGACATGCCCAAAGCTCTGGTTTCCGGCCATACTTACGAGCTTTTTGCCAGAGCCAAGGACAGAGCTGGATGGTTTGAGGACCAGCCGCAGAAAGCAGTCTTGATTTACGACGTAACCCCGCCGGTGTCGAAAATTTTACAGCCGGTTTCCGGCGTTTATCTCAATACTTTTAAAACCGTATCCGGCACAGCCTCGGACATCGGCATCGGTTTGGATAAAGTGAATGTGCAGATCATGCGGGAAGCGGATAAAAACACCCTGGCCGGCGATGGCTGGACCAAAGAGCCGGTCTGGCTGGAGGCCCAAGGCAAAGAAGCTTGGAAGCTGGAAATTGCCACCAGCCTTGCTTTTGCCGAAGGGCGATACCTGTTGTTTTCGCGGGCCAGGGACCTCTATGGCAACCAGGAGGCCGACCCCGGCCCGCTTGGATTTTTTATTGATCCCAATCCTCCTGCCACGACTCTTACTGCAGCCGGAAAACTTGGGGAAAATGATTTTTATGTCAGTTCCTTGGACTTGATTCTTTCCTCCTCCGACACGCTTTCCGGCCCGGCAAAAACTGTGTTCCGGCTTAACAGCGATTCATGGCGCATTTATTCAGGAACCATCACCCTTTCTTCCGGGGCCGGGCATCTCATTGAATATTACAGCACGGATTTAGCCGGCAACGAAGAAGCCAGGAAGAGCCGGTCTTTTAAAATAGATACCGAAGCGCCTGTCCTGGAGATAAGTTATCCGGCCAATGCGGCAGAAGTCACCGGCAACGGTTCTCTGGAGATCACCGGCAAGGCACAAGATTCAGTCAGCGGCTTGGCCGGCCTGACCGCGGTTATTGGAAAGAAGGGGGAAGAAAGAACTAGGGACCTGGTTATTGAAATGAAAGACAGCGGCGCATGGAGGATTTTAGCTGAAGGGTTGGATGATGGGCAATTTTATAAAGTCTCCGTCGCAGCTAAAGACATGGCCGGGCTAGTTTCCAGGGCTGAGACCACATTTAAGATTCTTTATCCCAAGGGCCAGGCCAAAGCGGAAATCAAAATACCGGATGAAGGCAAGCGCCTGCGCGGCAATGCCGTAACCATCATGGCGGAAGCGACCACCAATGCCGAGGGCGTTTTGTTTCAATATCGCAGTGATAATGAAACAACATGGAAAGATATTTCTTCAAAGGACGAAAAATTGCCCTTTTCTGTTTATTGGAACGTTTCCGGCCTGGCTAACGGCAAGTATTATTTACAGGCCGTGGCTTATGACCGTTCCGGTCTGCCTGATCCCGAACCGAAAGCGATCTGGGTGATGGTAGATGATGTCAACGCTGATGTGGTTGAAGACGGCAATCCCTCGGTTGATCCGAATAATGAACACCGCAAGACGGAAACAGTGAGTCCTGACAAGACCCAGGAAGTTGCCTTGGCTGACGGGACAAAGGTTGTGGTGCCGGAGGGTTCAATCAGCCAGGAAGATAAACTGAGCATAGTAAGCCCGGCACCGAATGATGTGGCCGCGAAACTGCCGCCGCCGGAATCGGCCTTGAAACCAGCCGGGGTTTTCCGGGAATATTCGTTCGAGTCCGGACAGCACGTCTTTCAAACGCCGGTCACTCTTGTCCTGCCTTACAAAGACGACGACAATAACGGCGTCATTGACGGCACGGATATAAATGAAAATGAAGCCAAGCTTTATTATCACGAAGAAAAATGCAAATGCTGGAAGAAGGTGAGCCAAGCCAAGACTTTAGCCAAGCCGGCGACAAGAGTTTCCGCGGCCGGCTACGAGGTAATCGTCCAGCCTGGCAAAGTAGTCCAGGCCCAGGTGGATCACTTCACCCTTTTCGGTCTTTTCGCCGTGCGCCTGCCGTCTTCTGTGGACAGCGTTATCGCCTATCCCAATCCGGTTGTCACATCCCAGGGCATGAATGCCGTGACTTTCGAGGGACTTCCCGCAGCCGGGAAAATTCTTATTTTTTCCGTAGCCGGACGCCTGGTTCTGGAAAAAGAATTCGGCACAGCCGAGCAAGGCCGCTGGGTTTGGGATTTGACGAATATGGACGGCGAGCCGGTCGCCTCCGGCGCGTATCTTTACGTGGTCAGCGGCCAATCCGGCGGCGCCTCCCGCGGCAAGCTGGCTGTTATCCGATAAAAATAGCGAAATCCCCATTTCGCCAAAATGCCTTTTTCGTGCAACGCCCTTTCATGAGACTTTAGTCCCAATTTTTTAGCCCAAAAGACCCTAGGAGAAAATCCGGCCATGGCTTATAATCATTCCTGGTTATGTTCGCTAGTCATAATAACTCCGGTAAGAATTTTTTTACTCGGCTTCTAAGCCTTCTGCTTTCTTTTCTTCTTGTCCTTGAACTCATCCCCAGCCAAGCCCTGGCCGCAGTTAAGGGTGATGGAGAAGCCAAACTGGCCGCAGTTAAGGGTGATGGAGAAGCCAAAGCCGTTGAGATTTCCTCCCAGGAACTAAACACCTCCGAGGAAAACCAAGCCCAAGCCCTTCTCCAGAATATCTTTGAAGGCGCTGGGGTCAGGTCTTCATTTGTCACTTCTCACGGAGATGTGACAAATGAAGACCTGACCCCAGTGCCTTCTTCCGCCGCAGGCGGAAATACTCCTCAATCAACCAAATCAGCCCAAGCCGGCCCCTTTGGCGAAAGTTTCGGAACCGACCCCATGCTGCCCCATCCCCAAAGAGCAAGACCGGTTCCCAACGCAGCAACAACCCCAAGCCCAAGCACTTCACATACGGAGTTCCATATTCCCACCTGCGAAGACCAGCACAGCTACGAGCAATGCGAGCAGATGCGCCGGCAAGAGGCAGCTGAACGCCGGGCAGATGAGCAGGGCTTCAACGACACCATTGACGGCTATGGAATCGGGGCCTCGTTTATCAGCGTCGCTGCCTTCGTAGGCGCTGTTATTACGGCCTGCCTTTCTCTTTGGACAGCT
>JACQWW010000170.1 GCA_016209025.1 Elusimicrobiota bacterium
AACCGGGATTGCCGAAAGACCGAACGTCGCCGGCAAGAATGCGCCGGTTTATTTTGCCGAAATTCACGCGGTCCAATCGGGGTGATTTCTTAAGAAAAACGAAGTAAAGATAATCAGCCAGGGCTTTTTCGGGCCGCGCAACCCAAACTGTTTGTCCGTTAAGGGTTTTTGCCTCGTAACCGGCGAACGCCCCGAGCTTGATCGTCCGGTAAATATAGGCTCTTTCCAAAACATCAAAACGCCTGGTCGGCTTGGCGGTAACGGAAGTAACCGCGTATACCGATTCCGGAATCACATGATGAAAAGCAAGGGCGCTTTCCAGCGAAACGTAGGAGGGGCGGTAAAGCCGGTTTGCTATCACAAAGTCCGGCGGCAAGCGCTCGGCCGCCGCGTAAAGCCCCCGCCGCAAGCGCCGCAGTAGTCCGCGCTTGATATAGCGAATCAAAAGAAATTTGGCGGATGCCGGAGTCAAGCCGGCTAAGCGCATTAAATCTTTTCCCGTAAAGACAAGAATGCCCTTTTCGCGGAGCTTTCTATCAATTTCAGTCCATTTCATTTAAGTAGCATAAATAATACTTATATGAAATATATTAACGCATTAGGCCGCGAGTGGATTACGACCGTCTGCAGCTGCAAATCCCCGTGGCCCAAAGCGCTTATTGGGCTTATCCATAACGCGGCGGGTAGCGACCGCCTCAAAACAACCTTTACCTGGCAAAAAATATCAATTGTCCCAATCGTAAAAAAACAAATAGGGCTGTACGTGACGGGTGGTATAGCCTGCGAGTTCAGGGTAGGTGTTGAAGATGAGAAGAACTTCCGGTTTAAGCTTTGGCCTGACGGCCTGGTTCCTGGCGGTGGGCCTGCCAGTATTGATGAAGACGCGGCAGGTATTCCCGCACATCAGGGCATTTGACGCCGGTACCTTCCAAAATTTTTGTTGTCTGCGTTGAGTCGTAGCGGGCCCCGTGATTGAAGTAGGTCAGGACTTCTTTGGGGGCCCCCAGCCAGCGGCCCAGGGGACTGGCCAAAGTCCATTCCATTAATTTAGGCGGGATGGAAATGGGCAAAGCAGGTTTTCCGGTGATCCAGCGGCAGAACAAGTCGTAAAGCTCGAAAGCCTGTAAAGGCTTGGGGTCGGCTATCTGGAAGGTCTTGCCGACAGCTCCCGGCCGCCGGGAAATCGCGATTGAAGCAGTGACAAGATAATCAACCGGCACAAGATTAACTTCAGCCAAGGACGCCCCGACTTTCGGCAAGCCTAAGGGCACCCACTTAAGTTGGCTGACGAGCTGCATGCCGAAATAAGGGCCGTCGAATTTATCGGTTTCGCCGGTCATTGAATCGCCGACCACAACGGCCGGACGGATGACCATAGCCGGCAGACCCGAAGCTATGGCTTTTCGCACCTCAACTTCAGCCAGAAATTTGGTGCTTTCATAATGATTTTTAAAACCCTGGCCCTCGTCAAGCTCGGTTTCTTTTATAAGGCCCGTTCTATTTCCTGCAACATAGCAGGTGGAAAAATAAATCAGCTTGTCGAATTTTTGGCAGGCCCGGCAGAATTCAAGGATATGGCGGGTTCCCTCGATATTGATTTTTCTGGCGAATGATTCAGGGACAGCCAAGTCGTAAATAGCGGCCAGATGCCAAGCCTCGGTGATTCCTTGAGTAAGCTGCCGGTATAGATCATCGCTAAAACCAAGATGGCTGTCGGTAATATCCCCTTTATAAACGAAAAGCCTTGATGCTTTGCCCGGGCCTGTTCCGATTTTTTCTTCGAGCTGGGCAGCGGCTTTTTGCGCGTCGCTTAAAAATTTTTCCTGGACCAGGCAGATGATTTCCAAGTCAGCGTCGGCCTTGAGCAGAGCGGCCGTGATTCGTTTGCCGATGAAACCAGGGAATCCGGTGAACAGAATCTTTCTTTTTTCCATAAAATGCAAATGGCATTATATCAGAAATAACATGACGACATTATCGAAAAAAGAATATTATTCAGGACTTTTTGTCTGCCTGGGCCTTTTTATTTTTTTAGCCGCCTATCACATTAACGCTCCATGGCGGCTTCTTCATGAAGACACCGGGGCCACAGCCACTGCTTTTGCCACCGCCCACCTAAAACTGGGTTTGCGGGCAACCAAAGGCCATGATTTCCGGGTGGATAATATCACGGGAGAGGTAATATCCTACGCCCATCATCCGCCTTTTCACAATCTTCTTGTAGCCGGGGTGTATGCCGCGGCCGGCTCCAAGGAGCCTTATTTAGCCAGGAGCCTTTCCATTTTTTTCCATTTAATCAGCCTGGGTCTGCTTGTTTATTATTTTAAAAGGCGCTACTCGCCGTTCGAATCGCTTGTGGCTGCTTTTTGCCTGAGCCTGATCCCCATGAGCAGTTTTTTTGGCCGGTCCGTTTCCCCTGATCCTTTGACTCTGCCGGCGGTTATTGTTTTTGTTTTGAGTTATTTTCAATGGCTCGAAACCAAGAAAAAGATATGGCTTGCCGCCATGGCCGGGGCCGCTTTATGGGGCGGCGCCATGGACTGGCCCATTTTTTTCGCTCTTATTTCCTGCGGTTTACACAGCTTTTTCCGTTACTATTCCGAGCGTTCCGCCCCTCAAAAAGAGGCAGGGCCTGAGGGACGGTCAGAGACCGCTTTTTTTCTTAAAACAGCCTTAAGCATTATTTTTTTGGGACTTTTTATTTTCGGGCTTAACTTGGCTCATATCTGGTGGGCGGCCGGCAGTGAAGGCCTTGCCAAGCTGGGGGCCGGGCTTTCAAACGCCGCGATGGAAACGCGTCATCCCTGGAGGCAGGTTGTCGGCCATATTCTGGAATACTGCCGCACCTATTACACGGAAATTTTATTTTTGTCGGCTTTCCTTTATCTTTTCAGCTTGCTTAAAAAATTGCGCCGGGAACCTTTGGAAATCCGGCATCAAACAGCCCTGATTTTTTTTGCCGTCGGCTTTTTAAATCTCGCGGCATTTCCCAACCGGGCCCGCAACCATCACTATTGGCCTTTTTACCTCATGCCTTTCATGGTTATTGCTTATCTTGAATCCTTGAGGCTTTTGGAAAAAAAATATCCCGTAAAAATAAAAAACATTTTACTTGTTTCCCTTTTATTAATGGCCGGTTCTTCGGTTTACACCTTTACCAAGCGGCACGGCCGTCCCAGCGGCTATGTCCTGCGGGTGGTAGAAGAGCAGAAGAGATATTTTTGATCTTAGGGATTGCGATAGGCGGCGTCATGAGAGCCGATATTGCGCAGAATATATGTGCTGCTCTCAATTTGGAATGTAAACCTATGGTGGATATCAATGCGGCATTCAAAAATAGCTTCGGTTCCCGGCATTTTTCGAACGCCCAGGGATGGGTGACGCGGATTGTGAAGCAGCAAATCAATAGCCTTGTAAAACTTATTCTGGACATGCGTGGAAATTTTGAAGAAAGAGCGGTCGAAACGCTTAGTAGTTTTGAAATTCACTGGTTATTTTTTCGTGGAGCGAACGTGGTGTTTATATTCCGAGGCGCTTTTGAAAGGACCGCTGAGGCGGCCCTTCTCGATGTCGGATTGAGCCTCTTTTTCTTCAGCTTGCCATTTTTCCGACCAAAACCAGGCAGCAGCAGCATCAATAAGTTTTTTAGGTTTGAGTAAAATCCCAGACTCAGACTCTGCAATTTCCATTAAATCTCCTTCCTTAATATGAAACCTGGCCCTGATGCGGGACGGAAGGGTCAACTGTCCTTTAGGGCGAACCTCCACTAATTCCATAACTCCTCCAAAAGTATGAATATCTTACTTTCTTAAAGTATAACTCACATTTTTTCACTTGTCAATAGAGGTATCGAGGAAGTTTCTGGTTAGCGACTGATTGCCCCATGTCTACTGCATGGGACTGCCCCACGCCTCCGGTGCGGGACACTGGAAGCGCCGCGGGCACGATGGGCGCGCTCGACTGCGTCAGATGGGCCAGCTCCTCGTCCGAATTGACCACGTCGCCGGTTTGCGTGTTGATGATGCCGAAGCGCGTGACCCGGTAGGATGAATTTTCTTCGATGGTTCTTTGTTGGCCAACGTTTGAGGCGACCCAGATGGCGATTTCGGCTGAGATATTTCCGATGGGAAGTCCCAGGTTCAGGCGAGAGGTGATCAGGTCATAAAGGCGGTTTAAATCCAACATGCCTGCGCCCTGCTCGCTGGGCTTGTAAAGATTGCCGTTGGCGTCGTATATAGGCCGGGCCGCCTCCATTTGGGCCGCTTTGGACTGCAAAAACGAGTTTTCGTTTACGCCGCCGTTTCGTTCAAGGTAATCCATGACCAGCAGATTGGCGCCGGCCACGTGCGGCGTGGCCATGGAGGTGCCGGACATTTTTGTGTAGAGCGGCTGGCCGTTTACCATAACGTCGCAGGCTGTCGAGGGCATGGCTGAGCTGTGCGCTCCGATAATGCCGGGCGAGTAGCGGCAAAAGCCTTCGTTGCCGCTGCCCATGCCCATTAGATCAAAACGGTTGTTTAAATTTCCGGACATAGACAATAAATTTCCCAGAGGTGAAAGCTGCACGCCGCCGCCCGGCGCCACTAGGTCCGGTTTGTTGTAAAAAACTCCAGGCCGCGACGGCGTGGCATAGCCGCCAATGGCGCCCCGTGAGGAGTAATTCGTGATCAGACCGTTTTTATCAACAGCGCCTACGGTTAGCGCGTCGCGGGCAATGCCCGGGCTTTTCATGGTGTCGTCGCCCGGTCCGGAGTTGCCGGCTGCCACGATAACAGCGTGGCCTTGATGCGCCAATTGATTGACTGCCCGCGATAATACGTCGTCGGGATCCCCGGGCCCGCCCAGACTCATGTTGATTACCAGTTTTTTTCCGTCAGCTTCGGTGACGCCCCAATCCAAACCGGCCAAGATCATGTCGTCGGTAACCGATTCGGGCGAGTTGCCGAAAATTTTTGCCATATAAATTTCCTGGGTTCCGTACGCCACGCCCCGATAAGTGCCGCTGGAAGCCTCTCCTGAACCCACGGCGATCGAGGTGACGTGAGTTCCGTGGCCGATGTAATCCGCGTTATCCGCGTCTGACGAAAAATCGCGCTGATGCATGTTTCTTCCCGCGAAATCAAGATGCGAGGCGTCCAAGCCCGAATCAATGACCAAAAGGGCGGCGTTTTCACCGTGAATGCCGGCTTCGTAAAATTTATTCGGCTCTATCATAGGCACGCTGTCGGCCAGGAGGGGGGAAAATCCGTCGTCCGATTGCGTTGCCGTTTGCGCCGTTTTAGTGAGAGGCGCTCCTAGCCGGGAAAGAAAGCCGAGGGCGCTTCTTCCGGCAAGCGATGCGGGAGCAGACATTGTACGCGCGGCACTAAATTCTGATTGGGTTTTTATGACCCCCTCACCCTGCCCCGTGTCTAGCGCACGGGACTGCGTGCTCGACCGCCCTCTCCCTCGAGGGGAGAGGGAAAACGCCGGTTTAGGGAAGTTATGAAGCGGTCTTGACATGGGCGGCGAGCTCATATGAAATTGCGTGACCGGTTTTGAATAGTTTCCCTGGGCTTCGAGAGCCAGGGCAAGTTGTTGAATTTTATCCTCCGGCGCTTCAATGACCACCAGGTTAAAAACCTTCAGGGTATGGACAAGCCGGGCATTACTTTGCGCCAAGAGCGCCTGGTCAATACCCACCTCGGCCAAGGCTGTCTGCGCGGCGCTTGCGTAGGATGTTTCCTTATTTATATGGTAGCGGCTTTGCTGAACCGCCTGGGCCGGAGTGACCAGGATGCGGACCATTTTAGGGGACTCAGACTCCTGCTCATTATCAGCCGCCGGCCAGGCTGAACTTAATCTTACCGGCCGGCTCCAATTATGCATGCCCGCCTCAACCAGCGGGCCGGATTGAACGCGCCCCATGAAAGCCCGTTCAGCCGTACGCCAAAGTCCGGTATGTCCGGGAACTCCTTTTGCGAAGGCGGCCTGCATTCTGCTTAGCCTACGGCCAAGATCGGCGGTCACCGAAGGCTGGTTGTTTGGATTTGGGTTCGGGTTTGCGTGCGGATTCCCAAGCCTGGAAGCGATCAACTCTTCAAGAAGCTTGCGGCCGTAAGACGTCAAATTTCCCTCATCGTCAAAAGCAGCCAGCAAAATCCGGCGTTCATCATCCGATAAAGCATCCCAATCCTGCGGATTAATGATTCCTGTCATGCGCAAAAGTTTTATGGTTTCCAGATTGGTATTGCCCCAGACAGTTTCAAAAGCCGGCATGGCTTGAATTTCGGCAATGGCCGCGAATAGGAAAACGGATAAAACAGAAAACGTTTTCATTTTTTCTTGTCGAGTAGAGTTCTGACGCATTTTCTCCTCCTATTTCGTTTTCAATTTCAATGAAGGAGACATGTTTTCAGATCCCCCTTCATCAAACTGGACGTGAAGTTTTCCCTCATCCAGCTTACCTGTAAGAATTTC
>JACQWW010000171.1:0-850 GCA_016209025.1 Elusimicrobiota bacterium
GAAGGGGAATAAAAGAGGGCAGAGAGTTTGAGAGTTTGAGAGTTTGAGAGTTTGAGAGTTTGAGGAAAGAAAAAATAAAACCGCGCCGGGAAAGAGATTGAAACGGCCGCTTAAGAACTCTTGAAAAAGATGCTGCCAAAGCGCCGATAGTAAAAATAAATCTTTTGGCTAAAAGCCGCAGACGTTCCAAAATTTCCGAAGCCTGGGCCAGGGTTTTATCGCTGAGCTTCTTGGGCATGGTCTGCCCCAAAACCAAAAGGTCCCACGCCGACTGTAGAAATAATTCTTCCACCATGGCCTCATTGGCCTCATTGGCGTTATTGGCGTTATTGGCCTTTATGCGTTGGTTGTTCTCGTCCCGGAAATCAAAATCTTCGGCATTACCGGCGAGAAGAGAAAAGCAAACACTTGGTAAAATTAAGTAATGCCTCCGTAGCTCAATTGGAGAGAGCGGCCCTCCGACGCAGGGCAAGGTCCGGGTTCGATTCCCGGCGGGGGCAGAGTCATCCTCCCTTGACAAAATCGCATTTCTCTGGTAATCTATCTTTGCGTCGGAGGGACTGGGAGTGAATCTCAGGATCTTGTCCGAAACAGCCCGATCAAAAATCGGGCTGTTTACTTTTTGAGCTGTTTCAGACAACAAAAAAGGCGGGCGTACTGCGCCGCCTGTTAAAATAATTAATAATCCCCAGATAAATAAAATTCGCCTCACATCCCCTTCTTTCGGCAACCCGACCACCCCCCCTCTGCTTTCCCTCCCCCCTTGTGGGGGAGGGCTGGGTGGGGGGTTCTCGGCTTTGCGCCCCCGCCTTGAGGCTGAGTTTGCCGTTTCGTTTTAGAGGACTTACCC
>JACQWW010000171.1:880-4201 GCA_016209025.1 Elusimicrobiota bacterium
TGCTGTACGCCTCTGATATAAGCATTAACCCCAAAACTAAATTTTGTCAAGGGGGGTATTTGAAAATAATAGGGGAGTGATTGGAAATTCCCCGAAGGAATTTCCAAGGGCTAAATGCTAAAAAATAAATTAAACCGGATTCCCCGTACGGACAACCCCCGCTAACAACCGCTGTTCGGGTCAAGCGGCTGGGTCAATTCGGCGTCCCAATAGAGCTTGCCTTCGCGGCTTACAAAAAGCATGACCCCGGCATTGATATTCACGGATACGCTCACAGGAAAAACAATGTTCATAATCTGGCCATTGTCGTAGTTTATACTTACCGATTCGCCCGCCTTAACCACAAAAGGATGGGTTACGATCCAGCCCGGATTGATAATGGTAAGGGTGAATGGTCTTTCGCCGGTCTCGATATCGCCGTCCCAGTATAAGTTTCTCCCATTCCACATCATCAAATACCCGAGCATCGCTCCGCCGCCCGAGGCGTCGTAACTCTGAAAGGCCAGTAACCCATAATCGTTGAAAATCGCTTCCGAAGCTCCGGCTGTGTCATGCACCACAGACGCAGACGGCGGCGCGCAGGGAGCCGGGCCGCCCGGCCCAGGCATGCCGGCCGCTGCCTTGCCCTTATTGGCGTCAACCGCATCTTTTGCTTTTTCGTTTTTAACCGGAACAATAACGCTTGTTAATTTGCAGGATTCGTCATAGATATGAAAAGCGCCTTGATTGTTTTTCTCGATCTTAGGACACTGTCCCCCGCCTTTGTCCGCCCCGGCGCGGCCAAGCGGCGGCAATAAAAACAGCCATGAAACAACGGCAAAGAATAAATCGCATTTCCGTCAATAGGGGTCGCCCAGCAATTCTGGGGAATTAGGGACCGTTAAGAAATTTCTTAACGGTCCCTAATTCAATAAATCACCCGCCCATAATTCTTCCAAGAAATTCTTCCAGGGCAATATCTGGCAGGGACCCACGTTTCTCGGATGCTTGTCCATCGAAACGATGATCGCTTTTTTGACTCTATATTCCTCCCGAAAATTTCGCAGACCCGTTAAATGCCGCGCTTCAACCTGATCGGCTCCCTTGACTTCCAAAGCCACTTCATGGTCTGCCAGGATAAAATCCACTTCCATCTGCGAAGCGGTCCGCCAGGTGGCGATGGGATAATTTTTGCCTGAATAATGGCTATGAGCGGTGATCTCCTGAAAAATGAAATGCTCGAAAGCTTTTCCGATTGGGCGACTGTATAATGCGGCGTTTAGGCCGTTTCTGAAACGCCGGACAAAAGCGGCCGATCAGCGTGTCTTCGAGAATTTGGAAATAATCCCGAACCGTTGGGGAGCTGATGCCGCAGTCTTGCGCTATATTCTGGAAAATGGGCGTCTCCCCATTGCTAAAGGCCGCTTTCTCTAAAAATCGGCCAAAAACCGGAAGATTGCGCACTTGGGCTTCCTGAGCTATCTCCTGGCTTAAGTAGTCGCCAACATAAGCCTGGAGCAAGCGCTGAGGTTTGTCGCTGATATAATGACGCGGCAGCAGCCCGTGGTTAAGCGCTCTTAAAAGATCAAAGTCAATAATCTCCCGCCAGACCAATGGAAATAATTCGTACCGAAGGGCGCGTCCTCCCAAAAGATTGGCGCCGCTTCTTTTTAATTTTCTAGCGCTTGAGGCGCTCAGAATAAAAGAGATATTCTTGTTGACCATCAGCCATTGCGCTTCATCGAGCAAGGCGGGGATTTTTTGCACCTCGTCAATAATAACGGGCGCTTTCCCCGGCGGCTGATTGGCCAGCTCTTGGCGAACCAGCCACGGCGCCCGATTCAACCGTTCAAATTCATCCGCTTTAAGGAGATCGTAGACACGCGATTGGGGAAAAAGCTGTCGCAATAGGGTGCTTTTACCGGTTTGCCTGGGCCCCCACAAAAAACAAGTTTCGGAGCCGCGGTCAGGGAAAGATTGAATTCTTTTATACATGTATTAATAAGTCTTTGACTAAATTATACATGATGAATATGTTTTCTCCGCTAAAAAGTTCCTGCTCGAAAGTAAGGTTTAGCTCAGGGGAGCGCCCCGCCGAGCCCGCCTCCGCTGTTCCCTGGTTTTTTAACTGCGTTTTTCGGAGCATTCCTGCCACTGATTTCGGTTCAATCCTGCCACTTTTTAGGCATCGCCGAAACGCCCGGCAGGGAGTTGTCTAAAGCTCAAGCAGTTCGATTGGCAGCACGCTTCTTATCCGCCGGAAGGCTCCGTCAAGAGTAAAAAGCGACTTTTTGTGGTAGACCGCGGTTGTTGCCACGATTAAATCAGCGATACTTTCCTGGAAGCCGCGCCTGGCTAGGCGGTAACGGGCCAAGGCCACTTCATCCCAAAGACAGGGGGGATCGCGTCGCCGGTATTCACTCTGTGATCTTGCGCCGGAAAGAATTTCAGCCCTGATCAAGCCGTTGATGCACGCCAAATTATGGCCCAATAACTTGCCCAGCGCCTGGGAAGGGCAGGAACCGCCATCGCGGAACATGTCAATCCAAACCGAGGTATCAACAAGCACTTGGGCCATGTCATTACTGTCCCTTACCGCGCCCGAGACTTTTTAAGGTCAAGAGCCAGGGGCAGTTTGCCGCGCAGGCCCCACAGGCGCTGTGTTTTTTTCTTATTCATAAGCTCATGCAGGCCCCAGACAATAGCCTGCGTTTTGGTTTTAGCGCCGGAAATCCGGCAAGCCTGGTTTAGCAGTTCCTCGGGCAAATTAAAAGTAGTGCGCATAGCCGCCTCCCTTGAACATACATATAAATTTTAACATAGATATGCACAAATTTCGAGGTGGGAACCACAAGGGGAAGGGGTCAGGTCTCCATTTGTCACTTGTTACAACAAACGGTGGCCGCCATTCAGTTCCTGCCAACAAGTGACAAATGGAGACCTGACCCCTTCCCCTTCTTTTGCCCCCGCACCCGTTCTGACGCCGAACTATATTAGTATATGCGCATATACTATAATATAGTCATGGCGCTTTCCGAGATTT
This sequence comes from Elusimicrobiota bacterium, assembly GCA_016209025.1. Lineage (GTDB taxonomy): Bacteria > Elusimicrobiota > Elusimicrobia > JACQPE01 > JACQPE01 > JACQWW01. Next base: position 3,903 of record JACQWW010000171.1, read on the forward strand.
CCCGCATTCTTTGCGCTGTTTCCGAGCCCACCCGCTTGCGCATTCTTTCGGCTCTTTCCTGCGGAAAAATGTGCGTCTGCGAACTTTGCGCGGCGCTGGGTCTTAGGCAGTCCGTCATTTCCCAGCATCTTCGCGTTCTGCGCGATTGCGGCTTGGTCGAGGGCCGTAAAAACGGGTTATGGGTGGATTACGAGTTAGCCAAGTCCTGTTTGAATGGCCCCTTTGGCAAGCTGATTAAAACTATCCTGGCGCAGGCGCGCGCAGACGAGGCGATTAAAAAAGACCGCCAAGCCGCGGCC
>JACQWW010000071.1 GCA_016209025.1 Elusimicrobiota bacterium
CGTTTGTCACTTGTTCATGACAAAAATGACAGATGACAGCCCAGCAGGCAGTCCATTCAGCAGAAGGGGCAAATGAAGACCTGCCTGCGCCGAAACGGCTGCAAGGCCTGTGATATAATAACAGCGTATGGCTAAGAATAAAGCCGGCAACCCAAAGAACCCGCCCGTAGAAGAGCAGATAGCCCGCATTGCCTTAGGTGTGGTTAAAATTCAAGAGACAATGGCCACTAAACAAGATCTTATGGCCACAAACCAAGAGATAAGAGAGGTCAAGCATCGCGTTGTCCGAGTAGAAGAAAGGCTGGGGGATGTTGAACAAGGGCTGAGCGGGGTTGAACAAAGACTGAGCGGGGTTGAACAAAGGCTGGAAAGTGTGGAACAAAGCAAAGCGGACAAAGATGACATTGACGCGCTCAACGAACACCTGACCGGCTTGCTTAAACGCTCCATGGAAATCTATAAAAAAGAACGCGATAAAGAAGAATGCCGGATCGCCAAGCTCGAACAAAAAGTTTTCTCCGCCGCCTAAACTCCCGACGGCTCCTTTGCCTATTTTACTGCTGGTCTAGATAAGTCTTGACCGGATTTTTTTGGGACAACTGGATCAGAAGCTGATTCAAAAGGGCGACGGCTTCTTCGGATTGGATTTTTTGGGCAAAATCCAGGCGGTCTTTTTCAAAGTCCGCGGCTGTGGCGGTCGGCCGTTCGACCCGGTAGAGCCATTCGAGGTTATGCGGCGTGGGGGGGGAAATCCAGCTTAAAAGCCCGCGCAATTTATATGTCGTCATTTCCTTGGCCCGTTCCGCCTCGAAATCCTTGGGCAGGACGCCCAGGGTGCGCAGGATGAACTGGTAGTATTTATTGGGATCGAAACGGCCTTCGGTTTGGAACAAGGGGCGCCGGGCTATGTCGTTGGCCACTTCGCTTTTGGTGGTGCGCAGTCCCAAGAGTCTTGCTTCGTTTAGAAAAAGTTCCCTGATGATAAGTTCCCGTAAGACGTCGTTTCGCAGGGCATTTTCCACATCGGCCGTGATCTCAAGGTCAGGTCTTGACGCCTGAAGCCCTTCGAGGGCCTGGCGGTAGTTCATGGCGAAAGTCTCCCTTTTGATTTTAGACTTGCCGACTTTGGCGGCCAGGCTCCTGGCATCGGCTCCGATAAAAAGATAGCTTCCCACCCCGATGATGCTTAGGAAAAAAAATCCCAAAGTCACCAAGAGCATGGTTTCTTTGTGCTTTCTGATGAAACGCACGTTTTAGAAAGGGATAAGGGATAAGGGATAAGGGATAAAATTAATTTTTTTATTTAGCATTTGTCATTTAGCCCTTAGCCCTATTTTAAAGGTGCGGCGATTCGCCCTTTTTTTGGCGATTCATGCTCGACGGATTCGGTGAATTCGGTTGTGGGAGTCATGGCCTCGACGTTCATGGTGCAGGTTCCGTCAAAGACGGCCCCGTCTTCGATGTGAAGGGATTTGGTGCGGATATCGCCGATAATTTGCCCCTTGGAGAGAACCTGGACCAGTTTGGCGGCCTGGATGTTGCCGACGACCTTGCCGCCGACAATGACCGTTTCCGAAGAAATGTCGCCTTGAACCTGTCCTTGTTCGCCGATCACCACGTGCTTGGCGTCGTAAACATTGCCTTCAATCTTGCCGTCAACAACCAGCGAGCTGTTTGTCCGGACGGTTCCCTGGATGAAAGTTTCGGCGGCGATAATGGATTTAATTCTATCGTCTGATGGCATGGCGCCCCCTTTTCCAAATAAAGCCATATTAGTTTTGTGAGAAGTGAGAAGCGGGAATCGGCATTGTTTTAGTAGTCCTGCGCGGCGCCGCCCATGCCGTGCGGCAGGAGTATAATTGAAGATTCGGCTTTCTTGGCCAGAAGGCTGTCCTCGGCCGCGCTTGAGTCTTCAAAACGCGCCAGCCGCAATGGATTGACGGGCCGGCCGCGTTCCCAAACTTCAAAATGAAGGTGACTGCCGGTGGAGCGGCCCGTTGTGCCCATGTAGGCGATGATGTCGCCGCGCTCGACGCGGTCACCCTCGGACACCGTGATTTTTGAGGCGTGGGCGTAAAGAGTTGAAAATCCGAATCCGTGATCAAGCGTCACGGTCCGGCCGAAACTGCCGACCCATTCGGCGCGCCGGACAATGCCGGCTGCCGCGGCGCGGATGGGCGTGCCTTCAACGTTGGCAACGTCAATGCCGCGATGAATTTCGGAATTGCCGTCACTCTGGAAATGCTGGAAGGGATTGATGCGCACGCCGAATCGCGAAGTTATGGCCCCGTACGCCGGCCAATTTGCCGGTATGGCGGCGTTTCTGACCATCCGGTCATGATGTTCAAGAAGCGATTGGCTGGAGTCGGCCAGCAGAAGCGACGAATGCTCGATAAAAGTTTTGCGTTCCCACTGGGCCCTGGCCAGGGTTCCTTCGGTGATTTTGCCGGCCAGAAGTTCCGTGAGCGTATCCGGCGCGCCGGCGTTTATGGAGCTTATGGCCAGCGGATTAATGTTTTTTTGATCAATAACGCCGGCTCCTTGCGACATGAGGTATTTAAAATCCGCCTCGACCATGGCCATGCCGCGCGCCGCCTGGCGCATTTTAGCGACTTCACTGGCGAGCATTTTAACCCTGACAGTGTAAAGCTTTGCTTCGGCCCAGGCCGACCAGAGGCTTTGACCCTGAATAAAAAAAGTCGCGCCTGCGGCCGTGACGATGGCCCAAAGACAGAATAAAACCGCCGCCCCCTTAAGGCTGATGCCGATGCTTCGCGACCTGCCTGCCTGGTGCGAAACGATCAGCACCGTGTAACGGCGATTGAATGTTTTCTTGAGAAAGTTAAACATTTTTTAAAAAAATTGTTACTTGCTCCTTTTTTTAAAACAAATACCTATATAGAATAGTTTTAAAGTATAAAGGTTAATCCTCCTTTTATTTATAGCAGATCAAAGTCAAATGCGCAACAGGAGCTTTGAAAAAAATTGGTGTGATGGAAACAAGATTTAATTTCAAGGAAGCCGAAAGCCGCTGGATAGAAGCTTGGCGCGCCGCCCGCTTGGGGGTTGCTTTGGATCAATCGGCTCAGATTCCCTTTACTATGGTCATACCGCCCCCCAATATTACGGGGAATCTTCATATGGGACATGCTTTAGATAATGTTCTGCCCGATTGCCTTATCAGGTTTTATCTGGCTCAGGGACGCATCGCCCTGAGGATGCCGGGCACGGATCACGCCGGCATCGCCACCCAATTTGTTGTTGAGAAACATTTGAAAGCCAAAGGAATTGATAGGAATTCGCTTAAACGCGAAGAATTTGAAGCTATTTTAAAGGACTGGGCTCAGAAGACCAAGACAAACATTTTGGACCAAATGGTCAAAATGGGCTGTTTAATGGATTTTACGAGGACGCGCTTTACGATGGATGAGGTCTGCAGCCGCGCGGTGCGCCACGCCTTCGTGAGGTTTTTTCACGACGGCCTGGTTTATCAGGGCGACCGCCTGATCAGCTGGTGTCCGAGATGCCGGTCCGCTCTTTCCGATCTTGAGCTGGAATGGAAAAACGAGCAAAGCAAGCTCTACTATTTGAAATATCCCGTCTAGGGCGGCGGTTTTCTTGTCGTTGCCACGACCAGGCCGGAAACCATGCTGGGCGACGCGGCTGTGGCTGTCAATCCGAGCGACGCGCGTTTTAAAGATTTAATCGGCAAGACCGTCGTCCTTCCGCTGGCCAATCGCCGGATTCCTGTTATAAGCGATCATCGCGTTGAGTCGGGTTTCGGCGCCGGCGCGGTTAAGGTTACCCCGGCAGGCCGGAGCAAATTACGCCGGTCTCGGCGTGTCCCGGGCGCGCGAAAAAGTCCTTGAAGATTTGACGGCCCAGGGCTTGGTTGAAAAAGAGGAGCCCTATGCCCATAATGTCGGCGTCTGTTACCGGTGTTCCCACGCCGTAGAACCTTTGATTTCCAAGCAATGGTTTTTAAAGATGGAGACCATGCGCGACTTGGCCATGCAGGCTTTTGAAAAGCGCCGGGAGCCGAAATTTTATCCTGAGCATTGGGGAGATATTTATTACCGTTGGCTTTCAGGTCTCAAGGATTGGTGCCTGTCGCGCCAGATTATCTGGGGACACCGGATACCGGTTTGGTACTGTAAGAAAGACACGGAGACACGGAGACACGGAGACACGGAGATAAAAGGGCAAAATTTCCCCGCGTCCCCGCGTCCCGCTTCACAGAGCTTCGGGGACGGAGATATGGCCAGAGGCCATGGCCGTCCCCGCGTCCCCGCGTCTTGTTGTCCAGCCATCTGCTCCGAAACAACGCCTGAGCGTTGCCCTCATTGCGGCGGCACGGACTTGGAACAGGACCCCGATGTTCTTGACACTTGGTTTTCTTCCGGTTTGTGGCCTATGAGCGTGTTCGGTTGGCCGGGTGTTAAGAAAGAGGCGGAGAGGCGGAGAGGCGGAGAGGCGGAGAGCTATGAAGCGACGGAGGATTTCAATCGGTTCTATCCGACGACGCTTATGGTTACCGGTTACGATATCACTTATCTTTGGGTGGCCCGGATGATTATGATGGGGCTTTACTTTACCGGACGAGTTCCCTTCGAGCGGGTTTATCTTCATGGTTTGATTCGCGACGACAAGGGAAGAAAGATGTCTAAGACGCTGGGCAACGTCCTTGATCCCCAGGAGATTCAAAACAATCTCGGAACAGATGCCCTGCGTTACGCGTTGTTGGCAGGGGCTCAGCCCGGCCGCGACACTTTTTTGACGAAAGACGCTTTTACGGGCGCTAAAAAAAAAAAAAAAAAAAAGAGGTTGCGCATTTTACGTCAGAACTTGATCCCGCGGGAGCCGGACGGCGGCTTTACGATTGTTTTTGGGGCGATTTTTGCGATTGGCACATTGAAATCGCCAAATGTCGTATGGAGTATGACGACAAAAAGATGATCGCCGCTGTTCTTGCCGAGGTTTACTCAGCCTTTATGAAACTGCTTGGGCCTTACATGCCTTTTGTCACCCACGAAATCGCCGGCGAACTTGAAGACATTCTAGGCATTCCTGCGCCGTTAGCTAAGGCCTCGTGGCCCAAGCCGTCCGCCTTGCCGGACGAGGCGGTTAAAAACGCCGGTCAATGGTGGGATCTTTTTTCAAGCATTGTTGCCGAAATTCGGGCGCTGCGTTCGGATTTGGATGTGCCTGCCGGCGATAGGCTGGATTTTCGTTTGAGACGAGCTGGAGCCGAGGAAGTTCTGCCCATGAAAGATAGGCGGCTCATCGAGGGGCTTGCCAAAGGCCGTTATTTAGCTCAAGCCGGGGATGGCCATGAAATCAAAAGGCCCCTGATCGCCGGCGCTCTGGAGCTGTTTGTTTATATAAAACGCGGAGCCGATTCCCAGAAGGAAATCAAAAAACTTGAGGCTGAAAACCGGCAGCTTGGCGGTCTTATCCAACGCCTTGAGCAGATGCTCAATCGCGGGGATTTTATTGCTAAAGCCCCGCCCGAGGTCGTCGGGAAAGAGCGCGAGCGCCTGAAAGGCTATGTTCAGAGAAAAGAAAAAATAGCCGATTATATCCGCCAACTTAAAAATAGTACGTGAATATTGAATATGGAATGTTGAATATTGGGAGAAAGCAAAACATCCTTCCAATATTCTATATTCAATATTCTATATTCGACATTCGATAGACTTAAGATGTTGGTTTTAGCGACAAAAAATAAGCACAAAGTCGGCGAAATCGCGGTTTTGTTGGCCGGTATAGAATGGCGTCAAGTCAACGGCGATTGGCATGTTGAAGAAAACCCAACAAGCCTTATGGAAAACGCAGTTTTAAAGGCCCGTGAAGCCCGCAGATTTTCCGGATCCCACGAAATCACGCTGGGTGAGGATACCGGACTTTTTGTGCCGGCCCTAGGCGGAGCGCCGGGCCCCCTTTCGGCCCGTTACGCCGGGGAAAACGTCACTTTCGATCAAAACGTCAATAAGCTTCTCGATGAAATGAAGGCATTCGAGAATGAGCGGCGGCAGGCATATTTTTTAACCGTCGCGGCCCTTGCCTTCCACGATGGCCGGCTGATAATTTCATGCGGCCGTCTGGATGGCTTGATAATCCGTGAGCCGCGGGGAAGCCGGGGCTTCGGCTATGATCCGGTTTTTATGTCCGGCGGTTCGGCTAAAACGCTGGCTGAAATAGGCTTGGACGAGAAAAACGCGATCAGCCACCGGGCAAAAGCGATAGCGGCCTTGATGCCTTATGTCGTATCTTGTTGAATTTTCCATAATTCCGATCGGAGCTGGCGAGAGTTTGGCAAAATATGTAGCCGGCTGGCTGCCTTAAAGCCAAAGCGGCGAGCATGGAAAAACATTTGAAGGAGGTAAGGTAGAATGTCAAAGGCGAAAAACATTAATTTAATTATTTTTGGTTCGGCTGTTTTGTGTCTAATCGCGGCTTGCGCCAAAAAGCCGGTGATCAAAGAAGCGCCCCAGACGGCTCAGCCGATGGAAAAAATGCCTGAACAAGAGGATATCGAAGCCTCGCTAAGGGGAAAGGATTTTTCTGCCATCGCCGATCTGGGAGTCATCTATTTCGAGTATGATTCTTCCGAATTACGTTCCGACATGCGCGCCGTAGTCGAGAAAAACGCCGAATTTTTGAAGCTTCATCCGAGCATGGAGGTCAGAATTGACGGCCATTGCGACAACCGCGGCACCACGGAATACAATCTCGGCCTGGGGCAAAGAAGAGCTTCGGCCATCCGCGCCTTTTACAAGAGCCTTGGGGTTAGGCCCGGCCAAATGGCGACTCAAAGCTGGGGCAAAGAAAGGCTCAATTGCTTTGAGTTTACGGAAAGCTGCCATAACAAAAACCGCCGCGTTGAAACCTTAGTGCGCGTCAAAGAGGCGCCCAAACCGCCGCAGACCGACAAGGCTCCGGCTAAAAGCAAAAAGAAACCGTCCGTGTCCAAATAAAAGGCGGCTGAATAACTAAGGCGAAAAAATGAAAAGCGTGTCCAGCCAAGGCACTCAAGAACAAGAGGTGAAAGTCCACTAATGGCAAAACTGGAAAGCCATATAGCATCCATGACGGGTAACCCCCGAAGCTCATGGAAAAGCCCGCTTCAGGCGGGTAAGCGA
>JACQWW010000172.1 GCA_016209025.1 Elusimicrobiota bacterium
GCCATTGACTTTGAGCCAAATGAACGGATAAATGATATTCATAGGAATGATAAGTACGCTTCTCGTGGCGATTTCGTAAGAGGCGGCTACTATCTAGAAACAATGGGTCCCGATGAAGGCCTCCGCATTGACTTCCTAAAAGAAGTGCCGATGCTAATTGAAGGCGAAGGCACGGAATTTATGGATTATTTCGCTTTATATCTTCGAGCCAATCTAGCCCATGAGTTTGACCAAGGGGGCACGGAATATTTGTTGGCTTTTGAATTCTGCGATGACTCCGACGCTTTTAAAAATCGTTTACGTGATGAAAAATGGATTCCTGGCAACTTTCGAGAAACCAATATTGGTAATATTCCGGCTGTTAAACTGGGTATTGATCAATATCAAGAAGAAATTTATCTCCTTCCTATCCCCAAAAAATATATTCTGCTTTTCACTGGAGGCCTGAATTATAAAGCCCGCAACCCCAACGCCTCCAACGCCTACGCCCGCCGCGTTTACAATCTGACGTTGGAAATGCTTAAGCGCATTTCCTGGGAACAGCCTATTGATCAAAATAGTCAAGAGTTCAAGGATTGGAAGGCACATTTATTGGCTTTGATCGAAGAGGTAAAAACAGAAAGCGGAAAAAAAGCGGATGGCTTAAATTAAATTCGGGGGCGGGGGAATCGAACCCTCACCTCACGGTCCCGAACCGTGTATTCTACCGTTGAACTAGCCCCCGTAATAAAAAATATAAAAGTGGAGCTGATGGGACTTGAACCCACAACCTCTCCCGTGCGAGGGGAGCGTTCTCCCAATTGAACTACAGCCCCTATATTTTTTTCAGCCGGGCAAGGCGGATCATCGTTCCCAACGACGGCAAAAATCCGCACAGGTCTCCTGTCGTCAGGGTGGCTGCCGCTTTTTTAAACAAACGGTAAAGCGGCTCACCGTAAGGATACCACCAGAAATCCTTCATGAAGGTCAGGCGGCTTATGTGGATGTGCTGGGGACGGACAACCTCCATAAGGCCGAGATAAGAATGGGTTCGGCCGTAACCGCTGTCGCCGTGGCCGCCCCAAGGGGTCTGGCAGACGGCATGGGTATAAACGCACTCATTGACCGTCACGGTGCCGGCCTTGATCTGCTTGGCTAATTCATAGCCCCGGCTGATATCTTTCGTCCAAACGCTGGCTGTCAGTCCGAAAGTGGTGTCATTAGACAGGCGGACCGCCTCATCTTCAGTTTTAAAGATCATAATGGGCATGGTCGGACCGAAAGTCTCCTCCATAACGGTCTTAAAGGTATGATCCACGCCGGTCAATATTGTGGGCTTATAAAACCAACCTTTAAACTGGCTGTTTCTCTCACCGCCAATAAGAATCCTGGCGCCGCGCTTTTTAGCGTCGCTGATTTGCTCCTCCACTTCGCGAAGCTGTCCTTCCGTGGTCATTGCCCCGACGTCAACATCATGGTTGTTATGACCCGGGCCCTGGCGCAGTTTCTTTGTCTTTTCCATGACTTTGGCTATAAACTCCTCGGCAACCGTTTCATGAACATAGACCCTTTCCACGGAAGCGCAAACCTGGCCTGAATTGGTGAAAGCGCCCCAGACCGCCGCGCTCGAGGCCGTCTCAAGATCGGCGTCGGCGCATACGATCATCGGGTCCTTGCCGCCGAGCTCAAGGACGACCGGCGTCAAGGTCTTGGCCGCCATTTCCATGACTTTTTTGCCGACCGCCACTGAACCGGTAAATAGAATTTTGTCAACCCCGGCCTCAATAAGGGCCGTGCCTGTCGAGGAATCTCCCGGCAGGTTGGTGAAAACCCCTTCGGGCAGTCCGGCCGCTTTTATGATTTCTTCGATTTTCTGGCCGACCAGCGGCGTGGCTGAAGAAGCCTTATGAATGACGCAGTTTCCCGCCATTAAGCTCATGACAATCTCGCCGAAAGGAATCGAGAGGGGGAAATTCCACGGAGAGATGATGCCGATCACCCCGGCCGGAAAAAAATGAAGCTGTGAGCTTCTTAAAAGCATATTCCACACGCCGATGCCGATTTTTTTGGGCCTCAAGAGCTTTTGCGTATTTTTGGCGAAATAGCTCATCAAATCCGCCACCGGGTAAATATCGGCGCTGAGGGCTTCCGACAAAGGCTTGCCGTTGTCTTTGGAAATGGTCTGGGCCACATCGTCAATATGCTCGATCATATACGTTCTGGCTTTAAGAATGCGTTGCGCCCTTTCCTGATACGAGGTTTGCGACCATCACTGACAAGCTTTTCTGGCCGCGGCAACCAAATGCAGAACTTCCTCCCTGGTGGTCACGGGTATCTTACCGATTTCTTCGAGCGTCGCCGGATTAAGCGACGTGACGTATTTCCTGGCGCCGTCAAGCGGCGGCACAGCCGGTTTGTCCTCAATGATAGTTTGTCTTTCTAACATAGTCTCCTCCAGTCTAGATAATGGGGTCAGGTCTTCATCTTTAGGGACTGTCCCCGCAGGGGACTGTCCCTTTCCCAAAGATGAAGACCTGACCCCATTATCTCCCAAAAAGCCAAGCAGCAGACACCTCGGCACGGAACCTAAAAATGTCCACCAGGTAAATTTGACAACGGGCAGGCGGATGACGCCGCCGGCCGCGGAAATCAACGAAAGAGGTATGACGGGCAGGGCTCTGAGCAGAAAAATGCTCCACCCGATTTTTTTTCCTGTCCAGCGCTGTTCCATCGCCTCGACATCGTTCCAGTCAAAACCCAAAAAGCCCTTCAATTTCTCGATAAGCGGCCGGCCGCCCCAAAAACCTATGCCGTATCCGATGAACGCCCCCAGCGTTGAGGCAATGGAGCCGGGTAAAACGATCAACAATAAAATATCCAAAGCGGCCCGGCCAAGAGAAATGTCCGGGGCGATCAAAATCGCCCCGGCGCCCATGATAATCAAAGGAGACGGTATCGGCACGATGACCGACTCGATGATGACGCCGACAAATACGCTGGTCGGGCCATGAGTCCGCAAAAGCTCCAATATCCATTGAGTTATTTCGGCAATCACTTCATCATCCTTTTTAATTCTTGCGCGATTTGATGCGCCGCCTGCGGCCTTGCCAGCCTTCTCGCGGCATGACGCATTTTAGCCAACAATGCCGGACAATGGAACAACCGATCCGCCTCTTTGACGACATCTTCAGCCTCGTCGGCGCGCACAGCGGCGCCGGACTTGGCTAAAAAAGCGGCATTGCCTTCTTCCTGGCCTGGAATGGGACGGCAGATGATCATGGGCAGGCCAAAGGCCAAAGCCTCCGAAATCGTCAAAGCGCCGGCCTTGGTAATCAACAAATCCGACGCAGCCATGAGTCCGGCCATGTCGCGGCGGAAACCCAACAGCCTGATTCCGTTCGCGCCGGAGCCTTTGACTTGCCGTTTAGCCCGCCCTAAAGCTTCCTGGTTGCTGCCAAAGACAAAAAGCCAATGCCATTTTCCGGTAAGCGGCGTAGCAGCCGTTTCAAGTGTTTCTGTTAAAAACTCCCTTTTTTCGTCACCCGCGCGAAGGCGGGGGTCCAGTTTTCCCACTGGCCTAGATTCCCGCCCCAATCCTGAGGCTTGGGACCCGCCGAGTCTCGGAGAGACGAAGGGCTTTCGCGGGAATGACAGGGAATTGGAAGTTTCCAATATGGCCGCGTCAAGCAATTCCCTGAACGGCATGATGCCGTAGCTACCGCCCAGAACAAGCGCCGTTTTTCTCGCCGGATCGAGGCCTAAACGGCGCCGGGAATCCCACTTCGAGGCCGGCTCGGCAAATTCCGGCCGCAAGGGAATGCCGGTTAATAAAATCTTTCCGGCATCAACGCCATGACGGACAAGATCATCCGCCGCTTTCGACGAAGAAGCGAAATAGCCGTCCACGGCTTTCGACGCCCAATAACGATGAGCCCAAAAATCAGTTGTCACGGCGAAAAGCGGAATTTTCATGCGGCCTTTTGATTTAACGGCCGCTAAAAATCTCAGAGGCAGGGCATGCGTGGCAATGACGGCGTCCGGCCGATGTTTATTGACCATAGCCAGAACCTTGAAAACATCCTGTCCGCAAAGCGCCTCCTCGGCGCGGCGGACCAACCGGTAATAATCCGGATTGTCGTGCAGGTGACCCCAAAGACCGGCGTGATAAAGCAACATCCAGCGGTAGAGACGCAAAAACCATGGACCCAGCGTCGGAAAGCAACGGACGACATGATCTTCAACCGCTGGCCAGCCGTTTTGTTTTTTTATCGCCTGAACCAGGGAGCGGGCAACTTGGGCATGCCCAGAATCCGGGGCCGCATATAACAAAAGAATTTTTTTACTCATCCGGCCTTATCGGCCTCATTGGCCTTTTCTTTGACAGTCGCTGCGATTCAGACAGTAGGGGGGTTGCCCTTGAACCCAGTAGCGGAGGGGGACCCGTCCAGCAGGACGGGGGAACCGCCGGGACTGGTTCCCGGGTCTGGGGGCAAGGGCAACCCCCCTACTGTCTGAATCGCAATAACAGTCGGGGAGCCGGGAATCGAACCCGGGATCTCTCGCACCCCAAGCGAGTGCTTTACCACTGAGCCACTCCCCGTATATTTTTTGTAAATATAGTATAAACTAAAATTTACATGACAGTGGCAAAAAAGAAAGCTTCCTTAATTGTGCGCGGGCTGGTGCAAGGCATAGGTTATCGTTATTTCGTCCAAAAAACAGCCGGCAGTTTCGGCCTCGGCGGCTGGGTCAAAAACAGGCCGGATGGCGCCGTCGAACTGCAGGTCGAAGGGGAGGATGAGAAAATTGACGAATTTATCGGGGCCCTGCGCCATGACCATCCCTGGGCCAAAGTCAAAAACGTGGAAATTGACTGGCGGCCTTGCAACGGCGAATTCAAAACTTTTGAAATCACTTTTTAACATATCCTATGACCGGCAATGATTCGCGTTACGATCTGACCAAGCAATACTTCAAGGGCATCCAAAGACTGCCGGAAATCTCCCGCGAAGAAATGCACAAACTTTGGAAGCGGGCCAAGCGCGGAAACAAAGATGCGAAAAAGCTCATCATGGAATCAAACCTGAAACTCGTCATTCCCATCGCCAAGAAATATCACCGGGCCAATATAGATTTTTTGGATCTCATCGAGGAAGGCAACCTCGGCCTCATACATGCTATAGATAAATTCGAGCCTGCCCGGGGATTCCGCTTTTCCACCTACGCTTCTTATTGGGTCGAACAAAGCATCCGCCGCGCCATTGAGGAACAATCAAAAACGATCCGCATTCCGCCCCATGCCTGGGAGGCTTTGAGAAAATGGTTCAAGGCCTGGGATAAGCTTCACGGACGGCTCGGCCGCGACCCCACCGTGACGGAAATGTCGCAAAAAACCGGGCTCACCTCCCGCCAGATCAAGGGCATCGTCACCGCGGCGGAAGCGGCCAAGGAAATGGGCTCATTGGAAAGCCCGGTCGGAGACGAAGAAAATATGATCCTTGAAGAGGTCATCAAAGAACGCGAAGAAAGCTCTCCGGACAAATTGATCGCCGTCTTGAGAATGGGCGATGAAATCAAAAAGGCCATGAACGAGCTCGACAAAAGAGAGCGCCAGGTATTATGCCTGCGCTACGGCGTAAAAGACAACGAGCATACGCTCGAAGAAGTCGGCGAAAAAATGCGGCTTTCCCGCGAACGCGTCCGCCAAATCGAAACAAGGGCCCTGGAAAGGCTGCGCCGCATCGCCCACCGTATGGGCCTCGTTGAGGCGGGCGTCATCGCCACCCAGCTGCGGCGCGGCGAAAAATCAAAAAGCGTCATGCGCTTATCAAGAGGTGTCTTATGGTCAAAACAACTTCAACCGCTCGGCAAAAAATTGAAACTGACATAAACAAAATCACCGGCGCCATCAGAAACATTCCTGATTTCCCAAAGCCGGGGATTCTTTTTCGCGACATCACGCCGCTTCTTGGAAATGCCGGACTTTTTAAAAAGACGATTGATCTTCTTTGCCGGCCATATCAGGACCGCGGCATTGATTATGCCGTCGGGGTCGAAGCCAGGGGTTTTCTTTTGGCCGGCGCCGCGGCTTGCCGGATCGGCTGCGGGGTTGTGCCGGTACGCAAAAAAGGCAAGCTCCCTTTCAAGACATTTGGCGCAACCTATGATCTGGAATACGGACAGGACACCTTGGAAATCCACCAGGACGCTTTTTCCAAAGGCGGTAAAATCATAATCATTGACGATGTTTTGGCCACTGGCGGCACCGCCAAAGCCGTGGCCGAGCTCGTGGAAAAAGCCGGGGGAAAAGTCGTAGGAATATCTTTCCTGATCGAGCTGGCGGCCCTCAACGGCCGGACAAAAATCCGGCAGTATCCGATTCACGCCCTCATCAAATATTAATGCCCCTGGGCGGAATCGAACCACCATCTTCTCCTTAGGACGGAGCAACTCTGTCCATTGAGCTACAGGGGCTTTTTATTTGGTAGTTACAATTTTAGATTATAAAGATCACAGTTTTGGTTTAGTAAAATTACAACCATGATTATAAAAACAATCGGCTGGATCAAAACCCACAAGGGCATTGCCATCACTTCATCCTTCATTATATTTTTGGGCATAGCGCTAGGATCAGCCTTTATAATTCAAATGAAGCAGCTGGAAGACAGGGGATGGGAAATTCTCTCGGTGGGCCAATTTTTGGCGATGCAGGGCCAAGCCCAAGAAGCGCATCGTTATTTCAACGAGCTGGAGAGCCGCTACAGCCGCACCAAGCTCGGCGATTTCTCCCTGCTGCTTCATGGCACCTTGTTTGCCCGGGAAGCGAATTGGCCGGAGGCATTGAACCGTTATCAATCAATTTTAACCGGAAAAAAAACCAAGCCATTGATGCCGCTGGCTTCAATCGGCTTGGCCAGAGCCTATGAAGTGACCGGTAAAACCGATTTGGCAAAAACCGAACTGCAAAATTTTCTAAACCAATATCCGGATCATTTTGCCATGCCCCAGGCCTACGAAGGACTGGCCAGGCTTTTCAGTATGAGCGGAGAAAAAGACAAAGCCAAACAATATCTTGAACGCTTAAGGGTTCTTTACCCTGAAACAATCTGGGCTAAACGGGCCGAGGCAACCTTGCGCCTATTGCAATAAAATCGCATTAAAACAAATAAACAATTTGCTATAAATTAACAAAAGATGCGATAATGTGGAATGAACTTAAACAGGGGTATTGACAAACAGTTGGAAATATTTAAAAATTTTTTATGTGGGATGTAAAAATAACACCACTATCAGATCCCTACTCATGGCCTGCCCTCCTCGAGCGTCAGCCCGGGAGGGCAGTGATTTGAAAATAAATTAAAGAGGGGCGGTCCCTAAATTCAAAAATCCCTCCCGCTTTCAGCGGGAGGGATTTTAATTTTTATTTGTCCTATCTGCGTCTTTTGAGTAAAATAACTCCGATGATTTTAGCCGCCTTGACCGCTTTGGCCGTTTCACTCGTCAATGCCCAGCCGCAGGAAGACGCAGCGCATCATCCCTTCGAAGAGGCGCCATCCACGATAAACATGTCGGTCATGGCGGAGCCAGCCTTTTATTCCTGGAGCGAACTCTCGACCTCGACGTCAAGAGCTGATTTTGCCTACTTTATCCAAAGAAGTCATGTCCACCTTAAAATCGCCGAAGAACCCTGGGCCTTCAATTTTCGCATGGACAACATCTCTTTAATCGGCGGGGCCGGCCTGCCTCAGCCGTTAACCAATATCTCAACCAGGTATCAAAAACCGGGTCCCAATGTATTCGTTTCGCAGGTTTATCTTGGATATGAAGGCCACTGGGGACTGCGGCCTTTTATTTTTTCCGCCGGCTCCATCCCTATCGGAGCGGGCAGAGGCATCTTGCTTGATGACAACGGCTTGGGTATTTTCGGTCTCCATGCCGCGCTCAACGACCTGGGACCCTTGAATTTGGAATATTACGGCGGCAACACCGAAACATCGTCCTCCAATAACGAAAAGGTCGCCTTTAACTACGTCAATATAAGCGCCAAAAGAATGGGCCGCTGGGCGCTGGGTTTTCTGTCTCAAATTGACAAATCGCCCCGCACCCTCAATAAGGGGCTCGTTTATGGCAAAGACAGGCGCAATTACTACAGCTTAAATTACGAACAGAAATCAAAAAATTTCCTTTTTCACTCTGAAATCATCCGCTCCGAGGGGGGGTATTCCTTGGCCGGCACAAACCCTCATGAAAAAATCGTCACCGCGGCTATGGCCATGCTTTTTGAAGGCGCCTGGAAAGCCACCTTGCCGCGGCTCGAGTTCCTTGGTCCGGTTGACCTTTCCTTTATCTATGTCCAGGGAAGCGGAGATAAAAGCTACACCAACAAAGACGAGGCTTATTTCGCGCCTTTGGCCGGCCGCTTTGACGGCGCCAAAAGGACCGGTTTTGGCCGCCTCATGGGGGCTTCCGCTTTTGATGCGCTGGCCTCAACGACAACCTGGAACGGCCTGCCGGCCGGCCTGACCGGAGTCACTGTTTATGGAGTTTCCTTTAAAACCAGCCCTTTTCGCATCTTAAGCCTGCCTATAAATTTCGGCGCTGCCACGCATACCTTCAGGGCGACACAAAGCACCGGCCTCTCTAAAGATTTAGGGGCGGAATGGTCCATTGAGGCCTCCAGCGAGCTTTCGGAACGATTCCGGGCCAAGGCGTGCCTGTTTCATTTTACCCCGGGCATGGCCTATAAAATCGAAAACGTCAGGCCTGAGCCTATCCAGGGCGTCCAGGCGGCATTTTCCCTCTCCTTTGAATAATTTTTCTACTTTTCCACAGGTTATCCACAAGTTAAATACATAAAATATCTTTAATTTTCTCAAATATCTTAAATTTTTAAATTGTGCGGATGACAACTTTAAAATACCCACTTGAATTTGACTTAATTTATTCTTAAAATACAAAAAAACGTTTTAAGCAATATAATTTTGAATTTATGAAAAATTTAAGTAGGATTCGGATCAAATTCGACCGGCTTGAATTTGAAGCTGAAGGCAGTGAAACTTTTGTCGAAAATCAAGGTTCCAAAATCCTCGAACGGCTGGAAAATGTCAATCTAGAACAGAAGGACAACCCACGTTCGTCATTGCGAGGAGCCTTTGGCGACGAAGCAATCTCATTTAAAGAAACTCCTGTCCATGAGATTGCCACGCCCCCCCATAGTTTTCCAGTGGAAAACAATGGGGGGTCTCGCAATGACAACACAACAGAGGGGGCATCTCAAGCCATCTGGCAAAAAGTCCTCGAACCGCATCTGAAATTCAACAAGCTTTGGAGCCTTCATTATTCTGTCAATAAAACCAAGGAAGCAGTGGCCCAAGCCGCCATTATTCTACTGGCGGCCCACCGCGATCTGGAGCGCAAAGACTCCCTGACCGCTCTTGAACTTATGAGAACCCTTAAATCATCAGGTTATAATCCTGGACGTCTCGACGTTCATCTGCGCGCCTTTGCGGAGCGTGGCTGGATTCTGCCCTCCGGATCGCGCCGGGCCAGGCGCTACGAAATCACCAATCCGGGATACAGCGAAGCCCTAAAACTCACCCACGAACTTTATCCGCAGCTCCTCTGAACCCAGATTCCGCAGTTGGTTCGTCACCCGCGCGTAGGCGGCCACGGCCGCTGGCCGTATCTCCGCCCTCGAAGCTCGTCGCGTCCTTCTGGGACTCCAAACGTCCCAGACCTCCGGAATGGGGCTGCGGAGCGGGGCGGGGGTCCAGACGTCGTGCCCGCGCAGGCGGGCATCCAGATAAAGCCCTGGATTCCCGCTTTCGCGGGAATGACAGTCGAGCACGCAGTCCCATGCCTGGCGAAGCCATGACATGGGGCGGGACAAAAAAGTCCGGGGTTTTAGAGGAAAAAGCCACGGCAACTGCGGATTCTCGGCTGAGTAGACCGACATACAGAAGTTTAACCCCAAGGCAGTCCAGCAGACAGTCGAGCACGCAGTCCTGTGAGCACCCAGGGCAGTCCTTTGCTTATGCAAAGGGCGGCTCTTTGCCGACAACGGCTTTGAGCCAGGGGAGCCCTTGGAACCTGTCCGCAGAATGGCCGGTGGCCAGGTAGAGATTCGTAAAGCCTTTGGCGTGAAGCTCCTGGGCAAACTCTTCGCCCTTGACGCC
>JACQWW010000181.1 GCA_016209025.1 Elusimicrobiota bacterium
CTCTCCCGCGCTCGTCCTTGAAGCCATGCAAATGGACGACAGCGGAATCCTGGAATCCATTGAAGAAATAGTCCTTAGCGACCAGATGCGGGAGCGCTTCAGGCAAAATCCGGTCCAGGAATTGGATATTGTGATTCCTCCTGGATTTGAGTAATGCCTGTTATGATTTTGGGGTTCAGAAAGATGGGTAGGACTTAGGACCCATAAAAAAAGTCCCTAAAGGCCCAGGTATTTTTTTTGGTTCCAGGCTAAATTTAAAGTATGACGTTTAATATTAAGGAGATGAAAAAGATTATGACGGCGGCGATCATCGCAGGTTTTTCAGCCTTATTTGTTGATGCCGCGGTTCCTATTGATTATGAGCAGGCAAGGAATAGAAATGAGTTGGACAGGATTATAAACAACCTGCCTGAAGGCGCTGAGATTGAAAGAATGCCGACAAGGCTCGGCTTGTGTGGCGACGCGGCAGTCGTTACCTTGGACGATAATAATGGCTATCAAATAAAATGCGGCAATTATACCTTCATCCACCCGCCGATCAGTTTCGGCATTTACTGTGGTGAAACTTTGGAGTATAAGCTGCTTTTTAGTGATTTTGTTGATAAGTGGATTGATCTCAACTGCGATGGGGTAATAGAAATGTACAGCTCCCCACGCTTAAAAAAAGGCGGACAGATTGTGGGAAGCTTATAAAGCCAGGCCGGCGGCAGAATCAGAGCCAGTTATCGAAAATTAAATAATCGTTTCAACGGATGAAATACATTCGCCAGCCGCCGTCGGGAAGTTCGGTTACGGCAGGATTGGCGCCGGAAAAGGGCACCTCCCCTTCTTTGGTCCAGGTTAAACCGTCTTTTGAAAAAACGATCTCCATACCTCTTCCAGCGTTGTAATACATCCGCCAGCCGCCTTTGACCGGGACGATTTCAAAGGAGCCCGCGCTTTTGATGTCGAGCATGGTTTCAGGCGCGAATGTCCGGCCGCCGTCCTTGCTTATGGCCGTGGCGATTTGGCCGGCATATTTGGACGGATAGTAAAGCCGCCAGATATTTCCCATCTTATGGACTTCGGGATCAGCCATTTCCTGGCCGGTAAAACGGACGCCTTCCTCAAAAACGAATTCCACGCCGTCATTGGATATGGCGCTTAAGAGTCCTTCGTTTCCTTCGCGGCCAGGCAGAAATCCGGAATCGAAATAAAGCCGCCAGCGGCCGTCGTCAAGCCGGATAATGTTGGGGTCAGCGACGCCCATGCCGGAAAAAGCGAGATTGCGCACCTGAAAGCGTTCAGGGTTCCATTGTTTGCCGTCTGTGGAGAAGGCGCAGTTTGGGATGTTGGCCAATCCGTCAACGAAATAAAGCCGCCAGCCTTTTTCTAAGCGCACGATCTCAGGCACGGAAACTCCGTTGATGAGAAGTTTTTTTTCTTGCGTCCAAAGGAGGCCGTCATTGGACACGGCGGAGTAAAGTTTTGTGAAACGGGGGTGGCCGGATTTTGTCAGCGGCGGCAGCACGCGTAGAAATATCTCGCTGTCATTTTCAACGGCCATGGATCCCATTTGTTCCGAATAAGGCGCGGCCAGCACGAAAAGGCACTGGCGGGGCCTAAAGACGTTTTGCCGGATAAAAATCTGCGGCCCCACGAGAAGCATTGACAGCTCTTTGGCGTTTAGTATTTTTCGCAAGAGAAGCCCGACGCCGTCCGGGGAGGCGGAGTTTCCAATAATAACGGCAACACGCGCTTGCCTAAGGGCGAAAGTTTTTTCAGCTTGGACGCGCCGGATGTCCACGCCTCTCTGGCGCGCCTGTTCCAGAAATCCGGCCAGATGCGGGTAATTCTCATCGCTGACGACAAGATAGAGGTCGTTTGCCAGCGGTTCTGTCTGGTCCTTGGCGGCAAGTTCAGGCGGCCATATCCAGTCTTCTTTGAGCGGTTCGGCCTTGAAGGCCGCTCCGGATTTAAGACTCTCCATTTTTTGCACCGCTTCTTCCAATAGGGAGGCGGCCTTGTCATGTTTGCCTTCAATGGAGAGGCGTTTTGAGCGCTCAGCTGTTTCAATAAAAGGCTTAAGATCCGCGCCGGCTGGGCCAAGCTCATCCATAAGTTTGGAGAAGCGCTCGATTGTTTTCTTCATTTCTTTCTGGTCTGTTTTGTGGTGGCATGCGTTGCTAAAAAGCAATGAGAAGACAAGAATAAAGCAACGGCTTATCATTTGACGAATATCGTGAGTTTTAAATTATGGCAACGTCACTGCCCCTGTTCAGGTGAGGGCATGGGCGCCGGACTTGGGTTGGACTCGGATACTTGGCCGCCTCTGGGACCTTGTCCCTGTGGCGCAGGCATCATGCGTCCTTGGCCTGGCCCCTGGCCTTGTCCAGGCGGCATCATCTGTCCCTGCCCAGGGCCTTGTCTTTGTCCCTGAGGAGGCGGCATTTTTCCTTGTCCGCGTCCCTGCGGCGGCATCATCTGTGCCTGCCCAGCCCCTTGCCCCGGCGGCCTCATCATCTGCCCTTGTTCAGGCGAGGGCATGGGCGCCGGACTTGGGTTGGACTCAGAGACCATCCCCGGCCCTTTCGGCGGCATCTGCCCAGGGCCGCCCATCTGTTGGCCAGAGCCCATTTGCCGTCCAGGCGGCATCTGTCCTGGTCCGCCTTGCCGCATTTGGCCCGGACCGCCCATTTGTTGACCTTGACCCATTTGCTGTCCAGGCGGCATTGGTTGTCCTTGCCGCATTTGTCCAGGCTGTTGAAACTGCCCTTGACCAGGGGGCATCCGTCCCTGCCCGGCTATAGGGCGAGGTTCGCCTTGCGGCGGCCCGCTTTGGCGCATGTCATCAGGCTTTGGATAGGGGGCAGGGCTGGGATTAGATTCAGACACCATGCCCGGTCCTTGTTGGCGCATTTGCCCAGGTCCGCCTTGCCGCATTTGATTGGGACTAATCATTTGTTGACCTTGACCCATCTGTTGGCCAGGCGGCATTGGTTGTTCAGGCCGCATTTGTTCGGGGCCGCCCATCTGTTGGCCAGGACCCATTTGCTGTTCTGGAGGCATTGGCGGCATCTGAGGCAGTTGTTGTCCATAGCTCCCTTGCTGCCCCGGAGGCATCATTTGATTGCTTCCCATCTGTTGTCCAGGAGGCATCTGTCCTGGGCCGCCTTGTCTCATTTGTCCGGGGTCTCTTTGTTGGCCTGGCGGCGCTTGTCCCGGCTGTTGGAATTGCCCTTGGCCCGGAGGCAATCTTTGGGACTGACCGGATTGTTGCTGTTGGTTATCCGCAGGTGGAGAATTTTGGTCTTGGGCGGACAAAGCCAAGACCCAGCTTGTTAAAATCGCGGCGATAAATGCTCCGGTAATTTTCATTTCAACTCCCCCTTGTTTTTTCATGTTAAAAAAGTATAGACATATTATTGCGGTTCTTCAAATGCTTCGGCGTCGAAGACCTGGATTTCGGTTTTGGGATCGGTCCAGCAATTTCGGGATAAATAAGCCTTTTGCTGGCACAATTCGCCGAGGAATTCCTCCTTGCTGGAAAAGCTTTCCCAAACTTGCGGCAGAAAGAGCCCGGTGTTGAGCCCCTGACGGACAATGACGCCCTGGCCGTGTTTGATTTCAGAGTGGGATTTGATTTTTTTAAAAGGCGTCAGCCTTGATATCTCAATTGAGAGTGAATCAAGCTCTTCGGCCTGGACCGGCGGGAAGCGGCGGTCTTCGAGAGCGCTTTTGACCGCGTAGAACTGAACCGCTTCCCAAAGCGGCAGGTCGGGAACCAGGCTTCCAATACAGCCTCTTAGGCTCATTTTTTGTGGGATACCTTTTTTTCGCAGGGTAACGAAAACGGCGGCAGGTAAGTTAAAATCAGGGTCGTCATGAATTCCGACTCTAGGTTCCATATTTTTTGTCAAGCGGTTGACAAGAGCGGCGCGCGCCAAAGAAAGAAGTTTTTTTCTTTGCTCGCCGGTCAAGGCAGGCCGCTCGGGCTCCGGGATGCCCCGCAGCCATAAATAGGCCGCATAACCCACGGCCCGGTCCGCTTCGCCGAATTCGGTTTCGCCGGAGTTGGTGTAGTCAAGAAGCCGGCCTTTGGCCCCCAGGTCTTTCATGGCGTAAAGAGCGGCCAACACGCCGGCCTCGCCGCAATAAGTGCAGACTAAATCGCTTTTAGCCCGCCCTTGACGGGGCTCGCCAATAGTGCCGGCCCGCATCATGATCAAGCGGCTGGCCCGCCAAAAATATTCCGGGTCATTCCAGGCCAGCCTAAGGGCTTTCAGGGTGGTAGTATCAACGGTTCTGGCGGTTATTTTATCAGGATAATGGGAAAGATCGGTTGAGATTAAGAGCAGGGTTTTGCCGCGTTTTATGATTTTTGCCAGAGCCTCGCCGATTTGCCCGGCCGCGTTTAAATCTTCCTGGCTCATTAAAAGGGGAACGATTTTAAATTTTTTTAAAACAGTTTGAAGAAAAGGCAGCTGCACTTCAACGGCATGCTCGCCTTGAAAAGCTTGGGGCACATTCGTCACTAGGGGGGTAAGTTTTTGGAGTTCTTTGATCGTTTCAAGATCAATCGGCACCTCGCCAAAGGGTGTGGCCATGGCTTGGGCCGATATGGTGGCAGCCCCTTGAACCGGAAAACGGTGGGACGGGGCAATGATAATGACGGTGCTGTAAGCGCGGCCTTTAAGCTGACGATAAGCCTGGGCCGCGGTTTTTCCCGAATAAACATAGCCGGCGTGTGGAACCAAAACGCCCGTTATTTCTCCCCGTACCGGCTCGCTCGATGCTTGATCGAGAAAACCGGCGATCATGGCGCGCAGTTCTTCGGGATTGGCCGGATAAAAGCCGCCGGCTACTTGGGGGGGAATCGTTTCAGACATGGCTGTCTGCCTTCCCAATAACATGAGCGGCAAAAATGCCAAGGTAGCAATTGTTTTTATTTTTAACATTAAATCCTCCCATTGTCTAAAACTTCCTCATTTTGTCATTGCGAGGCCCCCCAAAGGGGGCCGTGGCAATCCCAAGTGCAGTGCAGTTTTGAGATTGCTTCGCCCTGGGATCGCAATGACAAACCCTTTAGGTAATTTCTGCCTTCCATTTTTTAATACTTTACCGAATAAATGGACACTGAATTGCCGCCCCGAAGACTGCGGCCTTGCGAGGTGACCCAGACTTGGGAGCCGTCGGGCGAAACATCCAGGCCCACGGGAAACGAGTCAACGGCGATCTCAGCTGTTTTTTCAAGGGTATCGGCGTCCATGACCACGAGCTTTGATTCGGCGTTGACCGCGGCATAAAGCCATTTTTCATCCGGACTTAGGGCGATGGTTCTGACGCCGCGGCCTATAAATGCTTCTCTTTGAGGTGTTGCCTTGCCGTTTTTCTCCTGCGCTTGTTTTATGACGTCCTGAACCGGAAATTTGGCCACGTATCCGCCGACATTGGAGCCGACGTAAAGCCATCGGCTGTCCGCGCTTAAAACGAGGTGGCGCGGCGTGGGCTTCATGCCCCAGGCGGTTCCGAGATAGCGCCGCTCCTCGGCATCAATCACGGCGATGCCGCCGCCGGAAAGCCTGCCGACAAGAAGGTATTTGCCGTCCGCCGAAAAAACAGCGCCCCGCAGGCAATAACCGCATTGTTCATCCCGGTCAATTTTTGTTTTTCCCGGTTTGGGCTTTAAGGACGAAAGCGACAGCCGTTTCTCCACCGTGACCAGCCGATCAAGTTGGAAATCATTTGGTTCGCCGGCGATATCCACCAAGCCGATGGTGTTGTCGCCCCAATGGATGAAAGCGGCCTGCCGGTTATCGGGCGATACGGCGATATATTTGGGAATCGGGCCGGACGGCAGAACCTTGACGATTTCGTCGGTGGTTGTGTCTACGACAGCCACAGCCGACGGATCGAGCGCTTCCTCGTCATAATGGCGGCGGTAGTAGGAAATCCAAAGATAACGGCCCTGGTGGCTTAAAGTCATTTCCACCGGCTTGCCGATGAATTGATTGACGTTTCCGTTTTTTGGTTTGACCAAAAAATAGTAATCAAAAGGCTCCTGATTGGAAATAATATTTTGATTGGTTTCATTGAAGCGATGCCGGATGACGCTTAATTTTTTGAGACTTGCCGCGTCAAAAACCGCCGTTACGCCGCCTTCGAGGGAATTTACGTAGGTTTTTTTGCCGTCCGGCGCGAATTTTACGGATTTGGGCGATTGGATATCAACGTCATAATGGTCATTAGGATTTGAAGGCTTGGGATTATAATGCTGAATGCGGCCTGTCAGCGCAATGGAATATGCGCCTTTGCCGGCACGCGCCGAGGTTCCGATCGGGATGCCTTGTTTGGCGGTCTTGGTGATTTCGTCCGTTGCCGGAAAAGATGCGCCCTTGGCCGCTAATCTGGTGTCGGCGCACAAGAGAAAAATTAAAAGTTTGCGCAACATGCGATTTTTATAGCAAAACTTAGCCAAGAAAAACTGACGGCGCCGCTAAAAGGCCAGATTCTGGGGAATGGTTATTTGGTAAAATCAAATTCAAAATTTAAAGTCAAATTTATAAGAAAGCGCAAAACAAATTGCCGGAGGTGGCCACATGAACAATTCTTCCCGACGACGGTTCTTAAAATACGCTGGTTTAACAATTTTGACGTTTCTCATGAGGCCTTTCTTTTCTTTGCGTAAACTATGGGCAAGAGAAAAAGCTGATCCTAACAACTTAGAGGTTAATTTAGCGCGGATTGCATCAAAAATGACACAAGACGGTTTTGTTATTTTTAACATTGATAACGATAATTTGGCAATCTTAAATGAAGCAGGAGTAGCCGTTTGGGGAGATATTGCTGCCGGTGTTCGCAATATAAGCGTACTGATCGACAATCATATGTCCCGATCGTCCGCCAACCGCGATATCGCTTCATATCAAGTTATTGTCTTTTTAGATGAATTACGGGCTCATGGTTTTATAAATTTCCACCTGTCCAAAGAAAGAGAGGTTGCCCCTCTGCTTGATATTTCTCTAACCTCCGCTTCTGGCGTAGCTGCTATAACCCAGGTTCGCCCCATACCAATTCCAATACCACGACCGCCTCCTGTGCCCCCAAAGCCACCATTCGGCAAAAGCAGAAGCAGCTGTAAAACAGCCTGCGTTTAGCCGACAGGTAGTGTTTCCTTCGGTCAAACAATTTCGAATGGACGGCTTCGTCCCTCTCCATGTTCAAATTGAAGTGACCTGGAAATGCAGCTGGCGGTGTGTCCATTGTTACCAGGATAATCATGCTTCTCAAGTTTTTTCACTGGATCGCTTAAAAAGTTTGTTTGGGGAACTTAAAGAATCCGGAACCATGCACCTAATCGTCACTGGCGGCGAACCTATGGCGCGTCTAGACATTTTTGAAATCCTCGAATCAGCTCGTTTCAACGGAATGGCAATCACCCTTTATTCCAATGCCCATTTAATCAACAAGCCGATTGCTCGTCGTCTGTCCGCTTTAATTGGGGTGACCGAAATCAGCCTCCTCGCTGGAGAAGCGAATCTTCATGACCAGCTTGCCCGCTCTCCGGGTTCATTCCAAAAAACATTACAAGCAATTCACTTTTTGACAAACCACGATATTAAAATCATTGTCAAGACGCCTATATTAAAGCCTGCCTACCCAACACTTAAAGCATTAGAGAATTTACTGAAGAGTTTGGAGATTGCATGGCATGCCGACATTGAGATATCGCGAACTTATTCGGGCAATCTAAATCCCTTGCAATACAAACTTGGACCATCTGAACTCTCGCGGTTCTTCTCAGATTTTCCTCAGTTCAATCCTCAAACAAATATTAACAACGCCGACCCCGGAGCATTAGGAGGTACATGCCTCGCCGCTAGAAATTTTTGCTTTATTGATGCGTTGGGCAATGTATACCCTTGCCTTAACTTTAAAAGCGCCTGTGATGTTTTAGAAAACCAAGGAATGGCCGCAGAGGCCAAACTCGGCAATGTCTTAAGTGTTCCTTTTCAGGAAATCTGGAAGTCGTCTCAATTTGCTCTTAGATTGCGCAGTGTAACTGCTGAGAACTTTACAGTCTGCGCTAATTGTAAGGCCAACGCAGGCTGCCGTCAATGTATGGCTCTGAACTATGAAACCCATGGCGACCTGTTTAAGCCCTCCCCTGTCACCTGCAATGTCACTAGAACGGCAGCTAAAATGTTTGACCAACTTTTTACCCCGGCCAGTGAGCTATCGTCGGCAGTTTGATCTTTGCTGTCCTGAGTGCAGGGCAATGCTTTCCCGAACCTTTCGCTGTTCCTGCGGTTGGCAAGGTTTCAAAATTGACAGCATCCCTCTGCTTCTTCCTAAGAATGAGGCCGCCCTATGGAACGATTCTGACAGCTTGGTGGCTCGATTCGGCAAGAGCTGGAAACGCAAACTTAATTTCTTGGGGCCAAAACGTTTTATTCGGCTAGCCCTGAAAGCTAAGCCTCAAAAACATCAACGGCGTTACCCTGTAAGCGTCGTCGAGCTTGCCGAGGCCCGGCGGGCAAGCTCTAAACGATCCGTGGCCAAAGAAGGTTTGCAGAGCGCCCGAGAACCGGATGAGCCCATAGAATGGCTTGCTAAAAATGTTCAACGCTTTAAACCTAAACTTATCCTCGAAGTAGGCTGCGGTGGCGGTTTTTTACTTCAACGACTTGGGTCGCTGAAAGGCACGAAGACGCAAATAGTGGGTATTGATAAAGATTTTTTGTGCCTAAAGGTTTCAAGGGTCAGAGCGCAAAAAAACTGTTTTATTCTTGGCGCCAATGCTAAAAAACTTCCGTTTCCCGACCAATATTTTGATCTTATACTCAGCAATTTCGGCTTTTGGCATATTGAAGATTACGCGAGCGCGCTTAAGGAAGCCTATCGCGTTCTTAAAGCCGACGGGAAACTGATTGCCTGCGAAATGAATCACAGTTATTTGACTGAAAGCCTTAATCCTAGAGATAATATCAAACTGGCCAACTATTTTGGACTTTATGGGAAAGTTCGAATATTCATACGGGCTATGAAAAAAGCAGGTTTTTTCCCCAAAATCGAGCGCAGGGTTGTTTCTGGCCATCTTATTTGGTGGGCCATACAGGCAAAAAGGCCTGCCAAGTAAATTCATCTCTTACAGCCAATAACTTACGGTCGCTAAAAACTGCCATGCATCCTTTGTTTTAGTTTTATACTTTATGGTAACTATCCAGGTCCCTCGTTATACCGGCGTAAGCCGGTATCCAGATAAAAGGGTCTGGATTCCGGCATTCGCCGGAATGACACCGGAGGAGCTGAATAGCTACACTTTATGTCAACTCAGATTGTCGGACTTCATGAATCTGTTTTGGAAAGCCTGCCCGGCGGGCTGATTGTCGTTGATCTGGAAGGCTCGGTTCTCGTTTTGAATCGTTCGGCGCAGAAGATTTTGGGCATTGATAACGTCCTGCTCCAATATAATTCCTGCCGCAGTGTTTTTGCAGGCCAGCCGGAATTAGTTGATATCCTTCTCGGCGCCGCCAAAACATTGGAACAGGTCAACCGCAAAGAAGTTTATGTAAACAATGCCAAGGGCGAACGGCTTTTGCTGGGATACGGCACTTTGGTTTTTCGGGACAATGAAAATAAGCCCATCGGCGTGGGCATAACTTTTCAGGACATCACCAAGTTTGTTCCCTTGCCGCTTAATGTCCAATTCATTTCCTTGGTCAACCGTTATTTCATGCCCTTTGCTGTTTTAATGGTGACCACGGCTTTAATCTGGGGTTTGGCGGAAAAATGGGAAAAATACACGGCCGCGGGAATTTTGGCCGGCGTGGTCGCCTTTAATTATTTCATGGGATGGCATTCAAAACGAATCCCAGAGGGGCAAGCCGGCTTAAAACGCCTGCATATTCCCATTAATTTTATCGCCCTGGGCGTCATGGTTTATTTCCTGGGAACGCTTTGGGGTCCCATGTGGCTTTTGTTTTTATTGACGCCTTTGGCGGCCAGCCTTTATGCCGGCCGTTTGACGACGGTAATTGTGGCTGTTCTATCCGCCGGCGTTCTTCTGGGCATTTATTATCAAAGAGGTTTGACCGGAACCATCGGCTGGGTTCAAGTGTGCCTTCACGCTGTTTTTATCGTTTTTGTCAGTCTTTTCGTCAATTCTTTGGCAGGGTTAGTGTCTCGTGTCCGCCGTTGAAGGGGTGTAATATGACCAAACAAGCTGTTGTTTCAAGAGAAGCGCCGGCCGCTATCGGGCCTTATTCGCAGGCTGTTATTGCCGGCGGCATGGTTTTTGTTTCCGGGCAAATCCCTATTGATCCAGGAACAGGGGCGTTGGTTGAAGGGGGCGTTCGCGCCCAAACGGAAATAGTTATTAAAAATTTAGGGGCTGTGTTGAAAGCCGCGGGCCTTGATTTGCCGCATGTCGTTAAAACCACGGTTTACATGAAAAATCTCAGTGAATTCCAGGCCATGAACGAGGTTTACGGAAAGTATTTCCGAGAACCTTATCCGGCCCGCGCCACCATCGAGGTTTCCAATCTGCCGAAAGGCGCTTTGGTTGAGATCGAGGTCATCGCCATCCACTGACCCCATTGGCAGTATGTTAATAGACAGCGTAACCTTCAAAGTTAAAGGCGAAAAGCGCGTAGGCGTGCGTTTTGCGCCGGAAAATGCCCGTAAAAAATGTCCGGCCTTATTGATGCTTCATGGATTCCCGGGCGCGGAAAAAAATTACGACCTTGCCCGGGCTTTGGCGGCAAAAGGCTGGGTTTGCCTGGCTCCTAATTTTCGCGGCAGTTGGGGCAGTCATGGTTATTATTCGTTTTCAGGAATACTGGAAGACGCCGGGCATTTTTGGAATCATCTGCGCCGCGACCCCTTGACTGACAAAAACAGAATGGCTGTTTTAGGATTGAGCATGGGCGGCTGGGCAGCGCTGAATTTCGCGGGGAAATTAGGGACAGACACTAGTTCTCCGAAAGCAGTAGTTGCTGTGGTGCCCATGGCCGGATCAACCCGATGGTTTCACCCCGGCGCAAGAAAAAAACTTCTTGAATTTTCCCGCATTCTTGAAATTCATTCAGCCCAAGAGCTGTGGCAGGATTTTAAAACCGCCCTTTTTCGCAACGATCCGTTGGAAGACATTGATAAAATCTCGCCCATTCCCCTGCTTCTTGTCCATGGCACCAAGGATGAGCTTGTTCCATATTCGTTAACCCAGGAACTTTTTAAAAGGGCCAAGGAGCCCAAGCGATTCGTGACAATCAAGGGAGCGGATCATCAGTTTTCTGAGCACCGCCCGCAACTTATCAAAACAGTAATTGCCTGGTTGACGCACCATGTCGCAAAATAGGGCAATGGGGTCAGGTCTTCATTTGTCATTTGCTGGTATAAATTTTTGAGGCATTTTTTATCGCCAGTTTTTCAACATTTAAAATGCTAACAGTAAGTTTGAAGTAGCAAATGACAAATGAAGACCTGACCCCATTGCCCTTCGCCATGTCTCAGACTGATTCGCCTCATCGCTCGATCGCCGCATCGCTCCATCATTCTTTTCTTTGGGGCGCTTCCACTTCGGCCTATCAGATCGAAGGCAATAACACTCACTCCGATCTTTGGCAATGGGAAAGAAGGAAGGGCTGGGAGCCTTCGGGCCAAGCCGCGAATTCATGGGAACTTTTTGAAAAAGACGTTGCATGCCTCAAAGAAACCGGTTTGAACGCGTACCGGTTTTCCGTCGAATGGGCCAGGATAAATCCAAGGCCGGGCGAATGGGATCGGGCGGCCTTGGAACGCTATATCGGCTTGGTCCAAATGCTTAAAGACAGCAAAATCACGCCTATCGTCTGCTTGCATCATTTCACGAATCCCGCTTGGCTGTTGGAACGTTATCCGCTCGGCTGGGCCGATGGCCGGGTCGTGCCTCATTTTTTAGAATTCGTTAATTTTATTTCCGAGGCGCTTAAAAAAGATGTCTATTGGTGGCTGACGTTTAATGAGCCCAATGTTTACGCCTTACAGTCTTTCGGAACAGGTTATTTTCCGCCCGGCAAGCGCTCTTTGTTCACCGGCGTAAACAGATATTTGACAAAGGCGCTTGACAGCTTGGCCGAAGCACACTGGAAGTCTTACGCGATGCTCAAAGAAAAAAATGCCGGTTCCAAGATAGGAATCGCCCAGAACATCGCCGCCATATATCCTTTTGGCGGCCATAAGCGGCATTTGGAGGCGGCCCGGCGCTGGGATGATTTTTTTCACTGGATGTTTTTGGACAAAACCGCCGGCGTTTCGGATTTCATCGGTGTTAATTATTACACCAGAGTTTTTGTGCGATTTGTTCCTTATATTTTGCGGCCGTTGGAAGCGATACCTCTTTATTCTGAGATAGAATTTTTTACGGGCCGATGGGCCGGCGGGCTGCTCGGCACAGGCAAAGGCAAGCTCGCGAGAGACGATATGGGCCATGAGATTTATCCACAAGGGCTTTGTGAAGTTGTTTTGAAAGCATGGCAGCACTATAAAAAACCGGTTTTTATCACGGAAAACGGCCTGGCCGCCACCGGTGAGGCCTTGAGAAGCGAATTTTTGAAGAGCCATATTCAAAGCCTTGAAAATGCCGTCGGCTGGGGCGTTCCGATTTTAGGCTATTTGCACTGGTCCTTGATGGATAATTACGAGTGGGGAACTTTTCGCCCGCGTTTTGGACTTTATGCGGTTGACCGCTCGGATAGTTTTAAGAGAATCGCCAAACCGGCGGTGGAAACCTACCGGCAAATAGCCGTTCAAAATATGGGAAAATAAAACTCATTCCAAATGACGGCTAGACGAAAACTAAGAAATTATTTTCTGGCAGGCGTCGCCTTTCTTATGCCCATGGCCATCGCTTATGTCCTGCTCAAAGCCGTATTTCTGATTATTTCCGGCTTCGCTCAGCCTTTTTTGCGGCCGTTTTTCAGACTTCATTTTCCCTGGGCCGGGGCCGACTTTATGATCCGCTTGGCGAGTTTTCTGGTGACCGTGGTTTTTGTGACGCTCATAGGTTTTTTGGTTTCGAGATTGCTCGGCAAAGCTTTTGCCGCCAAGGTAGATCAATTGTTCGGCCGAATCCCCTTGGTCGCGGAAATTTATTCGGCGGTCAGAAAATTAACGACCATGCTTTCCGAGCAAAAAGGCATGGAAAAGCGTTTCCGCCGGGTGGTTTTGGTTGAATGGCCCAAAGAAAGCAGTTTTTCCATGGGGCTTGTTACCGCGGAGGTTTATGGCCGTGTCAAACAGCAGACCGGCAAAGAATTGGCGGTTGTTTTTGTTCCGACCACGCCGAATCCCACCAGCGGCTTTCTTATCATGGCGCCGCCGGCAAGCCTTATTGCGCTTGATTTAAGCGTTGACGAAGCTGTTCGCTATATTCTTTCCATAGGTTTAACCGCCGGAGATTAAGTAAAATGACAAATGAAGACCTGACCCCATTTTACTGTTTGAGTTATAAAAAAGGAGAAACGATGATGGCACAAGACCAAAAAACAAAAGCGCTGGAAATTGCGCTTCAAAAAATTGAGAAAGATTTCGGTAAAGAAGCGATCATGCGCCTGGGGGAGAAGGCGAAAAGAGAGATCGGCATTGACGCGATTCCCACCGGGGCTTTGCCTTTGGATTTAGCCATCGGCATCGGCGGCTTTCCGAGAGGCCGCATGGTTGAAATTTTCGGGCCTGAATCGAGCGGCAAGACGACTCTGGCCCTTCACGTGGTGGCCGGCGCCCAGGGGCTTGGGGGCCAGGCGGCTTATATTGACGCGGAGCATGCCATGGACCCAGCTTATGCCAAGCGTTTGAAAGTCAATGTTGACGACCTGCTTATTTCCCAGCCGGATTCCGGCGAACAGGCCCTGGAAATAGCGGATACTTTGGTCAGATCAGGGGCTTTAGACATCGTGGTCGTGGATTCGGTGGCCGCCCTTCTGCCCCGCGCCGAAATCGAGGGTGAGATAGGCGATACGTATGTCGGGCTTCAGGCGAGACTCATGTCCCAGGCGCTTCGAAAACTGGCGGGTTCGATTTCCCGGACAAAAACCTGTCTTGTTTTCATCAATCAATTGCGCCATAAAATCGGCATGGGGCCTTTTATGGGCAATCCGGAGACAACTCCGGGCGGCTTGGCCTTGAAATTTTATGCCAGCCTTCGTTTGGACATCCGCCGCATTGAAACCCTTAAAACCGGCGATCAAGCGATTGGAACCAGGGTGCGCGTCAAGGTCGTCAAAAATAAGGTGGCGCCGCCCTACCGGCAGGCGGAATTCGACATGTATCACGGAGAAGGAATTTCCCGCGAAGCCTGCGCTTTGGATATCGGTTTGCAATACAACATCCTGACAAAAAGCGGAAGCTGGTATCTCCATAAATCAACGCAATTGGGCCAGGGACGCGAGCAGGCTAGAGGATTTTTAAAAGAAAATCCCCATCTTCTCGAAGAAATCGAAAAAGAAGCGATGCGCGTTGTCCTAGGAGAGCCTGTCCAATCAAAGGAAGCCGTTGAGCCGCCGGCCGCGGACTCTGGCCGCAACTCCGTCCCCGAAGCTCTGCGGAGCGCGGCAAGAAAAATAAGCGCTATCATCCAGTTTTACCGTTTCCTTTGCGAGGAAGGTCATCTGGCCGTAAACCCGGCTCAAAGATTGACGAGACCAAAAATGGCCGACCGCCTGCCTTATTTTCTCGGCGAGACGGACATGGAAAAATTGTTGGAAGCCGCGCGGCGCATGGCTGTCGGGCGGCCCAAAAGCCGGGCTCTGGCGCGCTTTTGGACGGCTCTCGAACTTCTCTATGCCACAGGCATGAGGGTTTCGGAACTGCTTGCCTTGCGCCTGGCCGACATTGATCTTACCCTTAAGGTTATCCGCGTGCGCGGCAAGGGCGGTTATGAACGTTTAGTGCCTTTCGGTCATAAAGCCGGCATAGCCTTTAATTTTTACCGGGAGCGTTTTTTGAAAGGATCGCCCGCGGAAAATTTCATTTTTCCGGGCCGGGGCGCCCTTTCGCGGAGCTCAAGGACGCTTGAAGCTCCTGCCCCTGCCCGGAGGTCAGGGACGCTTGGAGTCCCAGAGGGACGCGGCGAGGAGCGTGGCGCCAAGCCCTGGTCGCGGATCGCATTTTATCTGGCCTTGAAAAAATGGGGGGGTAAAATTTTAGAAAATCTCGGATTTTCTCTTTCGCCGCACAAGCTCAGGCATACGTTCGCCACCCATCTTTTAAACCGGGGCGCTGATCTCAAGACGATTCAAGAACTCTTGGGCCATAAAAAACTTTCCACCACGCAAATTTACACGCATTTGGATCAAGCCAGACTTAAATTGCTCCATAAAAAGTATCATCCGAGAGGATGAATAATCATGAATATGGAATATAGAATGTTGAATATAGGACGGAAAAAAGCAGTCGTCTTTTTCTTCGTCTATATTCTATATTCAATATTCAATATTCCTCTTTGGGCGGCGATTTCTTCGGCCACCCTTGAGGTCATCGGTATGTATCATGTGCCGCAGGATGCGTATCAAATGGTCCAAGGCCTCGGCATCGAGGCGGTGGAAGTCATGGTTCAAAATGATCAATCGCGTGAAAATATCATGCAATCGCTGGATTTAGCCCAAAAATCAGGGCTTAAGGTTTTTTTTAACATCAGCGCCGGTTCTTTTGAAACTTTAAAGATTCTTCCGCGTGTGGAGTTTTTTAAAAAACACCCGGCTATTTCCTGGTGGTATATTGTTGATGAACCGGATATTAATAATGTTGAGCCTGATATTGTCGTTGAAATCGGACGTTTTATCCACACTTCCGACCAGGGCCGCCGGCCGACCTTTATCACCCTCTCGGATTTAAATTACGGGCCAAAGGACATGGAAAAAATAAAAATCAGAGGCAAATCCTATTCTTATTATAAAGACGCGGCTGATGTCATCGGGGTTTTGCGCTATGAAAATCCCCGCAAGTTGCGCATATATCTCGAATCTTTTGTTTTTCCGGAATTCAAAGGCCGGCGCTGGTGGGCCATCGTTTCGCTCAAACAAAGTCCGAAAGATTTAAAAAAATCAGTTGAGTTGTTTTTAAAAGGCAAACCCGCGGGAATTTTGTATTACGCTTATGTTGACGAGGGATGGCTTTTTAACTTAAAAGACAAGCCGGAAATCCAGAAGGCTTTACGCGAGATCAACTATGCTTTAAGGGGAAAGCCTTTGCCGAAGGAGGGGCAAGGTCTTGATTATTTGGCAGGCGGGGGCCAGGCCGGCCAAGCGCCGGGAATGTCCGCCTTCGGCAATCAATCAAGTTCGTCGCCGGTTTTAAGCGCAACCGGCGCGCCGACAGCGCCTTACGCCGGCTCCTCAATGCAGACACCGCCTATATGGACGCTGCCTGGTATTGCCCCGGCTCCCGCCGCTCCCCCTGCCTTTCAACCGCCGATGGGACCGGGTAGTCTAGGGGATCAGGGAACCATGAGCGGTTCATCTGCCGGACAAACTCAAACCAGCCCATCCCCTGATTTGACCACAACCATTCAACAAGTAACAACCGGCCAATATATCCCGCCGCCCCCCCCGCCTGCTAGACAAGGCCCTTGGGGCCGGTAGTAAAGTTGATAGCTTGAAGACCTTTTTCAAAAAAATACCGAAAGTCGAGGCTCATTTGCATCTGGACGGCTCTTTGCGTCCGGAAACGGTTTTAAATATAGCGCGGCGCGCCTCCCTTCGCGCCTCCGGCGCTTCGGGGTCATTGGACTCTGCTCCAAGGGCAGGCGCTTCAGGCGTGCCAAGTCTCAGACTTGGTGCCAGGCGCCAATCCCATGAACTTGCTTTAAAAAGTTTGGAGGAAATCCGCGGGCTTATGGTTGTGTCCAAGCCGAAAGATTCGCTTAAAGAGGTTTTGGGTGTTTTTGACAGGGTTATTCCATTGCTCAAATCGCCCGAAGCGGTTGAGATAGCCGCTTACGAGCTTTGCCGCCAAGCCCACGAAGATAACATTATTTATTTTGAGACCAGGTTCGCCCCGTGCCTTCTTGCCGGCAAAAATTTTTCCATTGACGAAGTTATGAAAGCGGCGATTCAGGGGCTCAAACGCGGAAAAAAAGATTTCCAGGTTGGAAACGGCGTGATTATTACGATGATTAGGGGCCTTGCGTTCAAAGAAAACGAAGCCATGTTTGAGGCAGCCTTGAGGTTTAAGGCCAAAGGCGTTGTCGGAATTGATCTTGCTAATTACGAACACGACGCAAGTCTGAGGCAGTACGCCGATATTTATAAGGAGGCAAAACGTCAAGGCATGGGCACGACCGTCCATGCCGGGGAAATTTATCCCAGCCCGGATTTAGCCGCGGCCCTGGAGATCGGCGTTGACCGCATCGGCCACGGGGTTTTTCTTCCAAAATATCCCGACCTGTTTCAGGAATTTGCCAGGCGTAGAATTGCCGTTGAAGTCAATCTGACGTCAAATTTAAGAACCGCGGCTATCAAAACCTATAAAGATCATCCCTTGCCCAAGTTTTTGGAAGCTGGCATTCCGGTAATTTTAAACTCGGACGATCCGGGCATCTTCGGGATTGATCTTTCCCATGAATATCAAATTGCGGCCGGGTTTTTCACTTTAAGCTCGAAAAATATTCAGACCATGGCTTTTAAAGCCATTGACGTCCTGTTTCTTCCGGAAAAGGCCAAATCCGAATTAAGACGTCTTTTTAAGGCCAAGGTTCCTATTTGCCCCTAAAGTTAAAAAATCAAAAATCCATGTTATAATTTCTTTGTTCCTTGTAACCGCAGGATAAAATAGGACCAGCGGGCCTCCACCCTGAATTCCTTTAAATCAGGTCACCAGGGAGCCAAAAATAAAGAAGCCTTTATTTTTGTTTCAAGGTGACCCATGAGCAGCCAAAAAAGCAAAATAATCCGTAATAAGTCCAAGCCTCGTTTATTTTTCCGGCTTCTAAGCTGTCTTCTCTCCTGGCTTCTCATCCTTGAGCTTGTCCCTCTAAACGCTTTTGCGGCGATTGATCATTCCGATCAGGAAAAATTCCAGCCCCAGCCTATTGAGGTTTCCCAAGGCACATTAAACTCCAATGCTGAGGAAGCCAAATCAATCACCCACGCCTACTTTGACGGAGCCGACCTGCCCAATGTCCAATCCGGTAGCAGCAACCCATCCTCTGTTTTGCCCGTTGCCGTTCCTTCCGTCCCTGTTTCAGCCAAAGGTCCGGCTTTAGACGAGCTTCATAATGCCTGCGAGCAAGCTGTGGAGATAACCGGCGGCTCCTGCTCCGGCTCAGCCAACACCCCAAGCTCCTGGGAACAAGAAAGCCGGCAATACTACCGCCAGATTACCGGCCGTCCCCATCCCAATGACCCAGGCTACGCTGACTGGATAATGAACAACTCTAATAACGAAACCCCTTCTTCCGGCTCAGGCCAAAGCCAAGGCTCTGGTTCCGGCTCAAGCAGGCAAGCCGGCTCTTCAGGGCAGACATCAGCAACGTCACAGACAAACAGCAATCCTCCCATGAGCTCCGATCAGATCCTTGATGCCCTCGGCTGGATATTCGGCCTGGCCGTTGTCCTGCCCCTTGGCCTGGGCATAGCCATACCAGCCGGTCTCTTGGCCGGAATGTTGACCGATACGGCCCTCGGGTTCTTTGATACCAGTATCGGCTCATCCGATCTTGTCCTTGACCTGAAAAAAGACGGTTTCCTGCTTACTCTTCTTAAAATTTTCGGCCATACCTTCAACGGCCTGCGCTACGTGGGCAGGGTCATCGCGCTTCTGGGAGGTCCCCTTACCCTCGGCTTAGGCATAGCCTTTGCCGCCGGAGCCATGCCCGTGGCCATTCCTTTGGCCGCTACCATCGGCATGATTGCGGCCGGAGGACTATTGACGGTCTCCGGCCTTACCCAGTTAGGCCTTTATTTCCATGGAAAAGCCAAAGAGAGCCAAGAACAGGAATTCAGCCGGCTGGAGAGGCAGGTTTCTCCTCTTCTAAGCCGTTACGATGCGGCAAGACGCGCTGTCTTGTCTTTGGGCATACCGGAAGGAGCCATCGCCGCGCCGGAAGAATTCCGGCATCCTCCCCAAGCGGATGCTCCCGTTGAAGACAGAATCGCCTATGACCTGCGCCTTAAGGAATTCCTTGATCAAAGGCTGGCCGGCCTTGAAGAATTGGTCCGTATTCATCAAAACAGCATCGAGGCCGGCCAGGAAAACAGGCGGCTCAGCGATGAGCTTATCAGGCTTGGCATGACGCAAAGCGAAATTGACCGCCTTGCTCAAAATTTGACCGGCGAACTCAACGGTCTCGTCCTCCAAAGCCAAAACACCGAAGGCTTTATCGCCTATTATGTCCAGCGCCTGGAGATTCTGCAAAGCGCCGGCCGGCTCTTAAAAGATACCCTACAACAGCGCCAACAGCACAACCAGCAACAGGCAGTCAGGCAAACCCAGGAACAAATCAGCCGGCTCATTGAATGGAAACGCCGGCAGATGGAGCGCCAAGGCCAAGGCTCCCAGTTCCACGCTGAGCGCTGGCAGGAATACTTCAGTGATGAAGCCCGAAGGGGCCGCCTGGATCGGTATTTGACGGAAATGAACACGGACATCACTAACCAAAGAAACACCGAAATCGTCCAAAATGCCCTAGACAATCTTCCCGGCGTCTCTACCAATGAAGAATTCGTCCAGTCCCAACAGCAGATCATCCAGGCGCGCCAGGAGCTTGCCGGGGTCGGGCAGTTTTGGGAGGTGTTTAATCCCAACGCCTCTTCGGATACGGATCCGGGAGATTTGATCTTTGACCCCCTGATCGGATCATCGGTCGGCATTCTCCAGTTCAATGATCATGGCCGCCTTGAGATAACGTCATTTGACACGGACAGCGAAAATTATCCTGATCAGATTCTTTTCCGCCGGCCCTCCGAGATGTCCAGCCAGGGCCCCGTCACCTCCGTTGAAATGGAGCTCAGGCGCTGCCACGACGAAGGCTGTTCCAATTTTTACATTCACGACGCCATAGACCAGGCGGCCGCCTCCGGATCTCCGGTCCGCGCCGCCTCTGCCGGCCGGGTCGTTTATACCGGCTATGACGCGGAAGCCGGAAACAAGATTTTCATGGATAATGGCCAGGATGCTGAAGGCAACCTTTTGTTCTCACGGACCATCCACTATGGCCGAAGTCAAGATATCACCGGCATCCTGGTCAGTCCCGGCGAAGAAGTCGAGCGCCACGAGCTTATCGGCTTGGCCGGGAACACGGGACGCCCAGGCACTCCGAATCACAGCCATACGGATTATTATGTGGTGCCCAATGATGATCCTTATAAACAAGAGATCGAGAAATACCTTCAAACCCTCAGAAATTTAGCCGCACAACACAATGGGGAGCCGCCGAATGATTCAGGTGGTCGGGCTGCGTGGAATACAAACGTCAATTCATTAAAAGACCTTTTTAATCAACAAATCACCATCGGCCATGTCACTGATCCGGCAACCGGCCAAAGAATTCCGGTCAAAGCTAACTACTATGGCTACGCCTATCAAACATACATCAGAGAATGCCTGCCGGATAATGTGAGCGAGGGGTTCAGAAGGGATCAACTAAGACGATGGCGGTCGGATCACCCGCAAACAGATCAAGCCGGAAATAACAATCGGATGAAAAACATAATAAACGCGGTCATATTGGCACTATTTTCTTTTTTAACCGCCTGCTCCAAGGAGGATAAGGCACAAACAACGCAAAACCAAAACAATTCCGGCCAAAAGCAGGTTCAGCAGCAAACCAAACAAACGCTCCCTGACTCACCTTACTATCGCTACAAAGACCTGCGATTGCCCTTTACCTTGGCAGTGCCAAAACTATTGGGCAGTCGTATCAATTCTGTGAAATTTACCAGTGGAAAGTATGAAATATATACGGAAGGATCCGCCGGGAATTTAAACTCCCAGATCTTTCAGGATAATAAACATGGGATAGGCTGGGCGCAGTCTGGATTTTTTCATATTTATTTCCCGGCCCGCTATTTTGCGAGCGGCGACCCTGATATACCTTTAGGCCGGCCCAAAGTCTGTTTTTCCGATGCCCAATCAACCGGACAGGAAGGCTTATATA
>JACQWW010000077.1 GCA_016209025.1 Elusimicrobiota bacterium
TGCCGACATGGGAAGTTTTCATAACGAACGTCGGAAAATTATCCGTAAAGATTCTATTCTTGGCGTCTTTCTTAAAAAAATAAAAGCCATAACAAGTTAATCAAAAAGGGGATGAAGAAGGGGATGGGGTCAGGTCTTCATCCCGCTCCGCAGAGCTTCGGGGACGGAGTAATGACCAGTGGTCATGGCCGTTTGTCACTTGTTGACGGCGAAAGTGACCAATAACCTGTGAAGACCTGACCCCATGGTCAAGGGTTGTAAAAATTCGAGGAGGAAATTGGAGATTAAAAATGGAAACAAAATTTACCTTGGAATACTGGATTGATGATGGATGGTATGTGGGACGATTGA
Organism: Elusimicrobiota bacterium; assembly: GCA_016209025.1. Classification (GTDB taxonomy): domain Bacteria; phylum Elusimicrobiota; class Elusimicrobia; order JACQPE01; family JACQPE01; genus JACQWW01. The sequence goes on from JACQWW010000077.1 coordinate 352, forward strand.
GGGAAGTTCCCGGGATTTTTAGCCAAGGCGCAACTTTGAAGGAGCTCGAAGAGAATGTCAAAGACGCCTATAAGCTGGTCATGCAGGATCAGCCTTCTTCCAAAGCGCATTCGCAATCCAAAAAAATTTTGGTTCCTGCATGAAGCGGCGGGAATTTCTTCGGGAGCTGGTGGAAGCAGGCTGTTTTTTGAAGCGGCCGGGAAAGAGGCACGATCTCTATGTCAACCAGCGCGCGGGGCGGCAGGCCCCCGTGCCGTGGCATACTGAAATCAAAAATAGCCTTTGCAATCTGATCCGCAAGCAATTGGGATTGCGATGAGGGGATGAGCAAATCGGGGGACACAATACTAATTAATTTACTCGTAAGAGGGGGACGTAATTTTTAGCGTTATGACAAAATGAGCGTGAAAATAATTTTTAAGAGAAGCTGTATAATTTTATTGTGCCAGTTATAAGCCGGTTTTTTGGAATTGTCATTGCCCTTTATTGGGATGATCACTTGCCGCCGCATTTTCATGCTAAATACGGTGGTGAGGAAGCCGTAGTGGATATCAAAACAGGAAAGGTTGTCAAAGGGGTTCTTTCGAGACGCGCTCTAACTCTGGTCAAGGAATGGCGGCGGCTCTACGCGGCCGATCTGATGCAAGATTGGGATTTGGCAAGACAGCGCAAGCCCCTTCGTTACATTAAACCCTTGGAATAAAAATGATTCTTCATGTGACAGACGCAAAATATAAAAAAGGCTACCGCATTTGGGTAAGGTTCAATGACGGGTCCGAAGGTGTCCTCAAGGATGAGCTTCACGGGGAGATGTTTAAGCCTCTCAGAGAGATTAAAAAATTTAGATCCTTTCGAGTTGACCCTGAACTTGAGACTCTCGTGTGGATTAATGGAGCTGATTTCGCTCCCGAATTTTTAAGGGACCGTCTCTTAGTGGAAGCAGGGGGACGTAAGAAGGGGAATAAGGGGACGTTGCTCAGTTTCTCAGTTATTGAAAATAGGTGGGGTCATGAACTCCGTCAAAACGAGGGCCTCTAAAAACGACTGGCCGACAAATAAAAACAATCAGCGGATTATTTCTCCGGCCCAGAGTTTTTCCAAGAATGTTCGCCAGGGAAGAATCTCCAACCCGTTTTCAACGGTCCGCGGCCTTGGCTCCAAAGAAACTACGATTGAGCGTTTAGGGCTGTACTCATCCCGAAAGGCGCGGATTCCCGCTAGATGTTTTCCGTGAACCGCTTCGGCGCTTTTAACTTCGACGGCGACCTCTCCTTCGCCCAGGATGAAATCCACCTCGAATTGCGAGGCGGTCCTCCAATAAAAAATGGGGTAATTAAGTCCGCCGTAATGGCTGTGGGCCGAGATCTCTTGAAAAATAAAGTGCTCGAAAGCCTTGCCGAACGCCTCGCTTCTGCGGGCGATTTCGCCGCGCTTTAGCAAAAAATTCGCCACGCCGACGTCGAAAAAATAGAATTTCGGCGCTTGAATGACGCGGCGCTTGGGGCGTTTGCGAAACGACGGAAGAAACCTTCCGAAAAGCGTGTCCTCTAAAATCTGAAAATACTCCTTGACCGTCGGCGCGCTGACGCCGCAGTCGCCGGCCGCGTTTTTATAATTGACGATCTCGCCGTTGCTGAAAGCCGCCGCTTCAAGGAACCTGCCGAACGCCGGGACGTTGCGCGTGATGGCCTCGGCGGCGATCTCCTCCTTGAGGTAATCGCCGACATAAGCGTGGATCAGCGGTTTTGGGTGTTGTGAAGTATAGTGGCGCGGCAGAAGTCCGTGATTGAGCGCCCTAATCAAGTCAAAGTCCGGAATTTCTTTGAAAACCAACGGAAAAAGCTCGTGCCGCAATGCCCGGCCGCCCAGTAAATTGCCGCCGTCCCTTTTAAGTTTTCTGGCGCTGGAGCCGCAGAGGATGAAGCGTGTTTTCCGGTTTACCATCAGCCATTGAATCTCGTCGAGCAAAGCCGGAACCTTTTGCACCTCGTCTATGATGACCGGCCTGTTTGCAGGAGGCGTCGTCAGAAGCTCGTCGCGGAGGAATTCAGGGTGGCTGTTCAGCCGCTCGAATTCGCGGGAAAGAAGCAGGTCGTAGCGCGGCGCGTCCGGGAAAAGCTGGTCCAGAAGAGTCGTTTTACCCGTTTGTCTTGGACCCCAAAGAAAGCAACTTTCCGTGCTGTGATAAGGCAAGTTCTGGATTCTTTTATACATGATAATCAAAACCTTAGTTTATTTTATCATCCAATGTGTGGAAAAACAAGCGGAAAGTAAATCGGGGTAATTCGATACTCTAAATCCTTTTTTGCTAGAGTTAATACATCATGTCTAAAACAAGACAATGGGTTTTTCTTTTCTCAGCGGCAGTTTTGGCCTCTTGCGGACGATCGGGCGTGTTTTCCGGCGGCGATGACGACGCCGTTCTTTTCAAGCTGGGCCCGGTTTATTTGACCAAGTCTGAAATGGAATCGAGGATTCTGGAAATGGGCCCGGAATATGTCCCTTATTTGAGGACGGCCCAGGGTAAAAAAGCGCTCATTGGGGCGATTTTAAAGCAAAAAATTCTGGTGCGGGTGGCCCTTGACCGGGGCTTAGGCGGGCATCCTTTTGTCAAAGACGAGGCGGCCAGGCTTAAAAAAGAGCAGGCCAGGGCCTTGCGTCTTTTCCGGGAAAATTTGCTTATTGACCAGTTGATCACGCAATTCAGGGAAAAGGAGCTTAAAGTCACGGATGAGGAAATCGCCGCTTATTACAACGATCACCGTCTTATTTACAGCGTGCGCCAGATTCTTGTCGCGGACAAGCAGAAGGCGCAAAAGCTTTATGATGAACTCCAGCGCAAAAATACCCGTTCGGCCGCGGATTTTTCCCGGCTGGCAATGATGCATTCCATGGAAAGCCAGAGCGCCAAGGCGGGCGGGAAAATTCCGTCCTTTTTCGACGGCGAACTTGAAGAGAGCTTCTCAATGGCCGCGGCCGGCCTTAAGGCCGGGCAGGTTTCGCCGCCCGTGGAAACAAAGGCCGGCTGTCATTTGATTTATCTCGAGAGCACTGCTCTGGCCGCCTTCAACGACGAATACCGCGAGAGGGCCCGGCGCGTTTTAGAAAGAAAAAAAATTGAAACCATGTTCGAGCTTTGGAAAGATAAATATATGGTGGAGGTGCGCGATGAAAGTCTTAAACCGTATCTTAATCTTTAAAAGAATAAAGGAACGAGGGAATGAGGGAATGAGGGAACGAGGGAAGGGAAATGTTTTTATTCTCCAATCCCTTATTCCCTTATCCCTTATTCCCTTGTTTTTCGTCTTTGCCAATGCCGAGGTTCTCGAGAAAACCATGGCCACGGTCAATGGCGAGGCCCTATATCAAAGTGATTTTGAATCCAATCTGAATAATGTCCTCAACGACTTGCAAAAGGCGGGATCGCCGGAGCTTATGCCGATTCAGCTTCGGGAAATCCGGTCCAAGGTGCTCAACCAGATGGTTGACGACCTTCTGCTTTTGCAGGAAGCCAAGCAGCGCGGCATCAAAGTTTACGCCAAAGACGTGGAAAACGGCGTCAATGAAGTCAAAAGCCGTTTTAAAAGGGATGAAGAGGGACGGCCTTTGCCTGAAGCCGAGGCGGAAAAGCTTTTCCAGGCGGAATTGCGCCGCCAGCGGCTGACCGCCTCGGATTTCGAGGAACGCATCCGCAAACAGCTTATGGTCATCAAGCTGGTTGACGGCAATATCAAGGCCAAAGTAGAGGCGCCCCAGGAGCAGGACGTCAAGAATTTTTTCGAGCAGGTGAAAAAGGTCGTTGTTTCATCCGCCTCGATTGCCGGCATGAAAATGTCCGATGAAGAAAAAGACGAGCTTTTAAAGCTGGCTCAGCTTTTCAGAGATAGGACAGTCGAGAGGGTGCGGGGCCGCCATATCCTCGTCAAACTGCCTGCCAAGGCGACCATGATGGAAAAAAGCAAGGTTTTAAATAAAATGAAGGCCCTGAGAAAAGAAATCGAAGCCGGCGCTGATTTTGCCGAAGTCGCCAAAAGAGAATCCCAGGACATGGAATCCGGCCGAAAAGGAGGGGATCTGGGCTATTTTATCAGAGGGTGGATGGTGCCGGCTTTCGAGCAGGCGGCCTTTAATCTTCAGGTGGGCCAGGTTTCCGAGCCTGTTGAAACAGAGTTCGGGTATCATTTAATTTTAATTGAGGAAAAGCGCGCGGCCACGCCCTTGCGCTACGATGAGGCCAAGGAAGATCTTACCCAGTATTTGCAGCAGCGTAATTTTCAAGTCAGGCTCAAGGATTTTGTCGAAGGATTGCGCGCCAAAGCGACGATCAAAGTTTTAAAGGATCCGAACGGTTTAGACGAGGGTCAGAAAAAAGGCGGATGAAAATTTTGCGGAGCAAAATTTTCGTTAGTCGTTTGTCGTTAGTCGTTTGTCGTAAGAGTGAAATTTTTCTTAACGACCAACGACCAACGACCGACGACCAACGCGCCGGCGGGAGCAGTGGGGCATAATTTGGACAAAATAAAAACCGGCGAACTTAAAGAGAAAACCGAGCGGGCGCTGGCCGGCGGCGGGCCTCAAAGGCAGGGGATGCAGAAGGAAAAGGGCAAGCTTCTGGCTAGAGAGCGCCTTGATTTACTGCTTGACCCCGGCACTTTCCAGGAATTCGGCCTTCTGGTTAAAACCGATGCCGCAGAGTTCGGCCTGAAAGACAAAGATATGCCCGGCGACGGCGTGATCACGGGCGTGGGAAAAGTAGCCTCCAAACGGGTGGCGGTTTACGCCCAGGATTTTACCGTGGTGGGAGGAACCTTGGGACTGGCCCATGCCATGAAAATCGCCAGGCTCATGGACCTGGCCGTGGAAAGCCGCATTCCTGTCATCGGCTTGGCCGACTCGGGCGGGGCGCGCATCCAGGAAGGCGTGGTCAGTCTCGGCGGTTATGCCGAGATTTTTTACCGCAATGTCATGGCCTCCGGCTTGGTGCCTCAGATTTCCGCCATTTTAGGACCATGCGCCGGCGGCGCCGTTTATTCCCCGGGTTTGACCGATTTTATTTTCATGGTTGAAGGTATTTCGCACATGTTCATCACCGGGCCCGAAGTGATCAAAAAGGCGACCGGTGAAATTACGGATTTCGATTCATTGGGCGGCGCTCATATCCACGGGGAAAGAAGCGGAGTCTGCCATTTTGTCGCGGCGAGCGAAGAGGATTGTTTTAGGACCATCCGCGAGCTTCTTGATTACCTGCCTTCCCACGCGGGTCAGGCGCCCGATCGCCGGGAGCCTCAAGATGACCCAAGGCGGCCGAGTCAAAAGCTTGAAGAGCTGGCGGCCGGCGATCCCAGGAAGCCGTTCGATGCGCGGATCATTATCCGCGAAATTGCGGACCAGGGGAAGTTTTTGGAAGTCGCGCGTTCCTTTGCCCCGAATATTATCGTCGGCTTCGGCCGTTTGGACGGCCATACAGCCGGCTTTGTGGCCAACAATTCGGCGCATCTGGCAGGCAGTCTCGATATTTCAGCCAGCCAGAAAGGGGCCCGTTTTGTCCGGTTTTGCGACGCTTTCAACATCCCGATCGTGACGTTTGTTGATGTGCCTGGTTACTGGCCGGGCGTTTCCGAAGAGCACGGGGGCATTATTCTTCATGGTTCAAAACTTCTTTTCGCTTATTGCGAGTCGTCGGCGCCGAAAGTGACGGTTATCGTGAGAAAGGCATACGGCGGGGCATACGATGTGATGGGCTCAAAGCATATTCGCGCCGACGTCAATTTTGCCTGGCCGAATGCCGAGATCGCGGTCATGGGCCCGGAGGGCGCCGCGCAAATTCTTTACGCCAAAGACATCGCCAAAGCGGCCGATCCCGAGGTTTATCTGGCCGGGCAGATCGCGGCTTACCGGAGCCATTTTGCCAATCCGTGGATCGCCGCCCAGAAGGGGTATGTTGACGAGGTGATCGAACCGCAAAGGACAAGAGAAAAAATAATCGGGGCTTTGGATTATCTGATTCAAGGCAATCCCCGGCGCCGCTATATCGAAAGAAAGCACACGAATGTTCCGTTGTAAAACAAGGCGGATAAGGCAGATGAGGCAGATAAAGCGGATAAGGCGCGTGGAATGAAAAAGTTTTTTTCTTTTTCGACCTTATCTGCTTTATCTACCTTATCTACATTATCTGCCTTTACTTTAGTTTCCTGTTCCGCGGCCAAGCGGCCGGTATCTCAAAGCGCCGTCACTGCCGTGGAACATCCTAGAATGACGGATTTTGAGATGGCAAGCTACGACGGAGCGCGGCTGGCTTTTGAATTAAAGGCTAGTATCGCTGATTTGGTCACCAGGGATAATCGGGCTTTGGTCAAGATGCCGAGGCTTAAAATTTACAAAAAGGATTCCCCGGGAAGCCTGTTGGTTCAAGCCGGCGGGGACAGGGGAGAGATTCGTCTGGATACGAAGGACGTTGTTCTTGAGGATAATGTCAAATACGACGTTATACCGAAAAACTACCGCTTGACGACTGCGAAATTGCTTTATTGGGCCCAGAGAGGGGAGACCGAAGTGCCGGTGGGAACCGGCTATGTTCTTAAAACGCCGGACGGCCTGGCCGAAGGCTCCGGCATGATCGCCCGGGAAGACCTGACCAAGTAAGAATATTGGATGTGGAATATTGAATATAGGACGAGAAAAGACATTTTATTTTTCTTCCTATATTCAACATTCTATATTCTATATTCTGATCCTATAAGGGCCCAGGAAAAGGGCATCATGACCGGTTTTAAGGTCAAGAATTACCATATAAAATCGCATAAAAGCGTTTGGGATTCAAAAACAGCGGTTTTGCATGCTGAGGGCGGGGTTGACATTTCGCTAAATCTTCAGGACGAGACGACAGCTCATATTTTATCCGACAGCGCCCAGGAAAACAAAGCCGAGGCGACAGGCAGCGCTTCGGGCAACGTGCGCGCCCTCTGGCAGGACGTGACGATTTTAAGCCAGGAGGCCCGGTGGAATTTGGCCGATCAATGGGTGAAGTTTTTCGGCGGCGAAGGGCATTTGACCCATAAAAATTTTATGGCCGGCCGGCTGGAAATGGAATTCGATGTTTTGGAGGATCGCATAGATTTTCAAGATCGTTCATTCATCACGGCCGCCAAAGCCAAGGGTGTTTGGACGCCGTATGAAGAAAAGGCCAATACAAGATGAATGTTGAATGTGGAATGTTGAATATTGGGAAGAAGAAAAATTTTTCCAATATTCTATATTCAATATTCTATATTCTCGCAATATGATTTTGGAAGCTAAAAACCTGGTTCATTTTTATGGCAGGCGCAAGGTGCTCGATGGAGTCAATATAAAAGCCGCGGCCGGCGAAATCGTGGGCCTATTGGGGCCCAATGGAGCCGGCAAGACGACCTGCTTTCGCATTTTAAGCGGTCTTATGCGGCCGATCTCAGGCAGGGTTTTTTTAGACGGCAAGGACGTGACCCGTCTGGCCATTTACAAAAAAGCCAGATTAGGTTTGGGCTATCTGCCTCAGGAAAGTTCGGTCTTCCGTTCGCTGACGGTTTCGGAAAATATTTTGCTTGTCCTGGCCACCAAAGGAGTCAAGGCCGCCCGAGCCCGCGATAGGGCGGCGGCCATCCTGAAAGAATATGAACTTACTCATGTCGCCGGTCAGCCCAGCCATACTTTGTCCGGCGGAGAGCGTCGGCGCCTGGAAATTGCGCGCGCCATCACGGCTGAGCCTAAAATTTTGATGCTTGATGAGCCGTTCACGGGCATAGACCCCATTACGGTTGACGAACTGCGCAGGCTGCTTACAGATCTCAAGCGCCGCGGCATAGGCATCGTTTTGACGGATCACAACGCCCGTGAAACTTTGAAAGTTATTGACCGGTCTTATTTGATTCACAGCGGAAAAATTTTGCTGGAAGGCGACGCGCCGACCCTGGTCAACGATGAGCGCGCCAAAAAGCTTTATTTGGGCTGGGAGATGAACCTGTAAAAAAGTTGATAAGATAATAAATTGATATGCGCATCCATATTACCGCTAGAAACATTGATTTGACCAGGGCTATTGCCGATTATTTGAACAGGAAGGTCAACCGCCTGGAGCGTTATTTCGATCATTTGGTGTGGGCTAATGCCATTCTATGGGTTGAAAAGCACCGCCAACTGGCCGAAATCGTCATTCATTCGCCCCTGCATACTTTGCGCGCCAAGGAAGAAGCAGGCGATCTTTACACGGCGATTGACCTGGTAGTCGGAAAAATGGAGAAACAGCTTAAAAAACTGAAGGAAAAACAGAAAACCCTGCGCTTCCAAAATCGCCGGCGAAAAGAAACTTTATGGGAATCTTCATATGGTTTTATGGCGGCGCCGTCCGGCGCGCCGCGCTTAAGCCGCGGCCATGGCAAGAAATCGCATTTGCCGGCGTCGGTTTCCGTGGTCAAGCAGGTGTCCGTCGATCCCATGGCCATCGAGGATGCCATTGAGACGATGGAAAAGCTCGGCTATCTCTTTTGGATGTTTTTCAATAAGAATTCCCGCAAGCTTAACGTCATTTTTAAGCGCTTCGATCAGACCTACGGCATTTTGGAGCCGGCCCGATGAAAATTTTACGATGCAAGCATCGAAAAATTTTCGTTAGTCGTTTTTCGTTAGTCGTTTGTCGCAAGAAACGAATTTTTTCTAACGACCAACGGCCAACAACCTGCGACCAACGAGCCGAACAAAGTGAGGCGCCAGGTGGCTAAACCCGGCGCTCCCCTGAAAATATCGGCCATTCTTAAAGCTCAGAATATTCTTTTGGATATCAAGAGCTCGGCCAAGCCGGACGTGATGCGTGAATTGGCTGATTTGGTTTTCTCCGAAGGGGACATTGCCATAAAAGAAGAAATCATAGGGGCGCTTCTCGACCGGGAAAAGCTTGGATCAACCGGCATCGGCTCCGGCGTGGCCGTGCCTCATGCCAAGTCCCCGCGGGCCGAAAAAATGATTTGCGCTTTCGGCATATCCAAAAAGGGCATTGATTTTGAGGCATTGGATCACGAGCCTGTTTATATTATTTTTCTCCTGGTGGCGCCGCCCAATTCGCAAAGCGAACATTTGAATATTTTGGCCCGAATCGTCCAGTTGTTGAAAGATCCGGCTTTGCGCCAAGCCCTCAGGCAGGCCGCCACGGCCCAGGAGATTTTAAATTTCATCAGCGCGCAAGACGCTTAAATGAAAATTTTACTCCGCGAGGCGTAGAGTGGTTCTCACGGTCGGCGAGTTCGTTCAGGCGCAGGGCCAATACCTGCATTTGAAGCTTCTGGCCGGCGGCGGGGGGCTCAAGCGCCGCATAAGCGCCATGGAAGTCAACCGTCCCGGCTTGGCGCTCATGGGGCATCTCGAGCGTTTCAGGGCCGAGCGCATCCAGGTTATCGGCCGGGGCGAAGAGAGCTTCCTTCGCAAATTAAATCACGGGGCCGGCGGGCAGATTTTCCGCAAAATTTTCGGTTTTCGCCGCCTTCCCTGTTTCGTGGTGACCTCGAACCTGGCGCCTTCCAGACTGCTGCTTGATTTTTGCGAAAGGCACAAGGTTCCTCTTTTCCAAAGCGCCCTGGAAACCGAGGAATTCGTCGGAGAACTGCATTCGTATCTGGAAAGCCGTCTGGCGCCATTCAGGTATTTTCACGGCGTTTTGGTCGAGGTTTACGGCCTGGGTGTTTTGATTTGCGGCAAATCAGGGGTCGGCAAATCGGAATGCGCCCTGGAGCTTTTAAAAAGAGGCCACTTTTTTATCGGGGACGACCTCATCAAAATCAAGCGCCTGCCCGGCGAAATTCTTATCGGCGAAGCGGCCCGCGAGGATTTCGGCTCTTACATGGAAGTGCGCGGCTTGGGAGTCATCAATGTGGCGAGCCTCTTCGGCATCGGCTCGGTCATGGATTCGACGCGCATCGAGCTTGTCGTGACTTTTGAGATATGGCAGGGGCCCAGAGTAAAATCAAATTATGAGCGCGTCGGCCTGACAGAAAGGACAAAGAAGATTTTGGGAGCGGCCGTGCCGCACGTGACATTTCCCGTTTTCCCCGGAAGAAATCTCGCCATTTTGCTGGAAGTGGCCAGCCTTAACCAGCGTCTGAAAAATAAAGGCGTTTATTCAGCCATAGAATTTGAGAAAAAAATTCTGGAAAAGACGGCCGGGGCGAAAAAATGAGCGTAAAAAAATCCGGTAAATTGTTGACGGCGCCGCAAGGTTCCGATCCCATCATAATCGTGACGGGCGTTTCCGGCGCCGGCAAAAGCCAGGCCCTCAAGGTTTTGGAGGATTTCGGATTTTTTTGCGTTGACAATCTTCCCACTTCGCTGGTTAAAAATTTTTTGGGTATTTTAAACCGCTCCGCTTGCCGGCCCATGACCAAAGTGGCCCTGGGCATTGACATCAGGGCTCAGTCGTTTTTGGACGAATTGCCCAAAGTGCTTGAAGAATTCCGCCTGGTCGGCCTTAATTACCGGATTCTCTTTCTTGATTCAAGCGAAGAGGTTTTGCTGCGCCGGTTTTCAGAAACGCGGCATCGCCACCCCCTGTCAAGCCGCGCTCTTCACGATGCCATTAAAACCGAGCGCAGTCAGATGGTCATGGTCAAGGAAACGGCGGACAAGGTGATTGACACTTCATCTTTGACCTTGGGCGAGCTTAAGGAGGCCATCTCGGCTTTCCTCGGCGTCAGGCATGAAAGGGAGATGAATCTGGCTATTGTTTCTTTCGGTTATAAATTCGGCCTTCCCATCGACGCTGATTTGATCTGGGACGTGCGATTTTTGCCGAATCCAAATTACCTCGCCAATTTAAAGCCCCTGACCGGTTTGGACGTTCAGGTCGAGCGCTACGTGCTCGGCAATCCGAAGGCTACTGCGCGGCTTGATACCTCAATATATTACGGAGGGGAAATCTTACCTTACCGTGGGAATCGGCTGCACCGGAGGACGCCACCGCAGTATTGCCATCGCCCATGCCTTGGCGGGCGAACTGCGCCGCGCCGGCTATCTCGTCAGGGAGTTTCACCGGGACATGGACAAATGAAAAGATGAATATTGAATATAGAATGTTGAATATAGGTAAGAATGAAGAATTTTTCCGATATTCTACATTCAACATTCTACATTCTTGATTTTATGGTTAGCCTTGTCATCGTCACTCACGGGGATTTCGGCGCCTACCTGCTTGAAGCGGCTGAAGAGATCGTGGGACGCCAGCCGGGACAGGGCATTTTTATCGCGCCGATATCGCGCAAGCTCACCCTGGCCGAAGTGCGGCAAAAAATAGAAGCGGCTCTGGCCGGCGCCCTTGGAGCGGCCGGCCCCGACGGCGCTTTGATCCTTTGCGACATGCTCGGCGGCACGCCCTGCAATGAGGCGCTTATGATCGCCCGCCATCATCCCAATGTCGAGGTCTTGGCCGGCATAAACCTTTATATGGTGGTTTCCGCCATGATGAATGCGCGGCGGCTGGGCCTGCCGGCTTTGGCGCAGAAAGTTCTTGAAGATTCCAAGCGTTCAGTGGCCAACGCCAAAGAATTATTTTTAGGGAAACAAAGAGCATGACAAGATGAATATTGAATATAGAATGTTGAATATAGGTAAGAATGAAGAATTTTCCCGATATTCTACATTCAACATTCTATATTCTTGATTTTATGGTTGTTCTTTACCGCATTGACAATCGTTTGATTCATGCCCAGATACTGGAAAGCTGGCTGCCGTTTACCCAAGCCGGCTTGCTGGCCGTCGTCAGCGACGAAGCCTGCGGCGACGAGGTTCGCCAGCGCCTGGCGCTTTACACGGCGCCCGAAGCGGTGAAAGTCGTTTTTTGGAGCATCAAGCAGGCGGCAAGCAGCGTGGAATCCCTGGACCGCGATGAGGCGGTGCGCGCTATTTTGATATTTGCCACTCCCCAGGATGTTTTAGCCTATATCAGGGCGGGAGGCGCCAAGCCCGCCGAAGTCAACGTGGGCGGCATGCACTACGCGATCTGCCGAATCAGCCTGGGACCATACCGGACCTTCACCCAAGACGACCGGCAGGCTCTTCTCGAGCTTCACGACATAGGGGTGCGCTTGGACGCGCGTCCTACGCCCAATGACGCGCCGTGCGATTTGCTGGCCATGCTCAAAGCATGAAAATTTTACGATGTGCTCATCGCGGGGCGTAGGGGTGCTGCAAAAGCGTTTTATTGTTCCCAATAAAATGGGCCTTCATGCCCGATCGGCCGCCATGCTTGTCCAGGCGGCCGGCCGCTTTGCCTCGGAAGTGCGCTTTTCCAAAGACGGCATCGAGGTCAACGGCAAAAGCGTGATGGGAGTGATGATGCTGGCGGCCGGCTGCGGCAGCGAGCTGGAGATCAGGATCTGGGGGCCCGACGAGGCAAAGGCCATGGAAGCGGTTCAGAGAATTTTTGACCAGAAGTTTCTGGAGGATTAGGGGTCGCGCAAGAATAATATGAACATTTGGGAAGCCGATGATTGAGCCAAGTTTGACGTTTCACGGCATTGCGGCAAGCCCGGGCATCGCCATTGGCCGGGCTTTTGTTTTCAAGGATGAGACGATTTTGGTGTCCAAACGGCAGATTCCTCCGGAGCGCGCCGGGCACGAAACAAAGCGTTACCTTCGAGCCATTGAAAAAACTTTGCGGGATTTAAATGCCGCTGAAGAGAAAGTCTTAAAAACTTTGGGCAAACAACATGCCCGCTTGATCGAAGCTCATCGTTTTATTCTTCAGGACCCCATGCTGACCAAGGACGTTCCCAAGATCATTGAAAGCGAGCAGGTCAATGCGGAATACGCCCTTTCCGAGGTGCTCTCTAAAGTGAACCTGGCCTTTGAAACGCTCTCGGACGACTTTTTTCGGGAACGGCGCCATGATCTTTTCGATGTGGGCCGCCGGATTCTGCGGTATTTAAATCCAGGCCGCCTGGCCGAGGATGTAAAAGATGAAGACATTCCCGCTTCGTCCGTGATCATTGCCCGCAATCTTCTGCCCTCCGACACTTTCCGTCTTAAAGAGCGCAAGGTTTTGGGATTTGCCACGGAAATGGGCAATAAAACCAGCCATGTCGCCATCTTGGCCCAGTCGCTGGAGCTGGCCGCGGTAGTCGGCGCTGCTGAGGTCTTGAGGCAGGTAAGCACCGGCGACGAGGTGGTGGTAGACGGCTATGAGGGCGCGGTCTACGTCAGGCCCACGGTTGCCGTCATCAAGCATTTTACGGAAAAAGCGGCCAAGCTTAAAAAAGAGCAGGAAGATCTTCTGGCCATAACCCGCGGTCCGGCTGTCACTGCCGACGGCCACGGCGTTACCGTTTCCGCCAATCTGGAAACGATCGAGGAATTACGCCTTGTCAAGAAATACGGCGGACGGGGCATCGGCCTTTTTCGCACGGAATTGGCTCTTATGGAAGGCTCTAAATCCTTATTAACCGACGTTTCCGGCCAGGCGGAAATATACCGGCATATTCTTGAGGAATTGGCGCCTGAGGCTGTAATCATCCGGCTGCTCGATATCGGTATGGACAAGCTTCTGGAGATCGGCCCGGAAATCGGGCTTTCGCAGACCGGCCTCGGGGTTTTGGGCGCAGTCGAGTCATCGGCAGCCAAAAAGGATGTGCTCCTGCCGATGGGTTTAAGGGGGATAAGGCTTCTTTTGCGCTACCCCAAGCTTTTAAAAAACCAATTGCGCGCCATTCTAACGGCAAGCCAAGCCGGCAACTGCCGGATTCTGCTTCCCATGGTCAGCGCTATCGAGGAGATCAGGGAGGTCCGCTGGCTTATCGAGGAAATCCAGCAGGAGCTCAAAGACCAAGGCGTCAAATTCAAGGAAAATATACCGTTGGGCATCATGGTTGAGGTCCCTTCGGTGGCTATCAAAGCCAAGGTTTTTCTGGCTGAAGCTGATTTTGTTTCCGTTGGAACCAATGATCTGGTGCAGTATTCCCTTGCCTGCGACCGTTCCAATGCCGAACTGGCTTATCTTTACCAGGAATTCCATCCTTCGATCATCGAACTTTTGACCAACACGACCCGGGCGGCTCATCAAATGAAGCGCTGGGTGGGCATCTGCGGCGAATTAGCCGCCAATCCCCTGGCCCTTCCTTTGCTCATTGGGATGGGTTTTGACGGTTTAAGCCTTAATCCGCACGAAATTCCCAAAATTAAAAAACAGCTCCGGTCTTTAAGGGTCGCCGAATGCCGTCATCTGCTTGAGGAAACGCTTAATCTTTCAAGTTACGAGGAAGTGATCGAGCTTTTGAAGCGGCATGCTCCTCTACCGGTTTGAAATTGGATATCCGCAATTTTTCCATCATCGCTCATATTGACCACGGCAAATCAACCCTGGCCGACCGGCTTTTAGAGCGCACCGGCGCCATTGAAACCGTAAAGCGGCCGCAATTTTTAGACAGCATGGAACTTGAGCAGGAACGGGGCATCACCATCAAGGCCAAAGCGGTGCGCATGCAATGGAAAGGCAGTATTTTGAATTTGCTCGATACGCCGGGCCATGTTGATTTCACCTTTGAGGTGCACCGCGCCCTTTGGGCCTGCGAGGGTGTTGTTTTGTTGGTGGACGCGAGTCAGGGCGTCCAGGCCCAGACTTTGAACAATTGCGAGATGGCGCGCCGGATGGGTCTGGCAATCATTCCTGCCGTCAATAAAATTGATCTTCAAAACGCCCGGGTTGAAGATGCCAAGGCTCAAATCAGGGATATTCTAGGCCTGGACAGCGAGCCTTTTTTGGTGTCGGCGAAAACAGGCCAGGGCGTTGACGAGCTTTTAGACGGCATTGTCCGCCTTACGCCGCCTCCTGGCGCCGGCCATGAAAAAGCCCCGGGAGCCGCCCTTCTTTTTGATTCGTTTTTGGACCCCTTCAAGGGCGTCGTGCTTTTAGTGCGGGTTTTTGAAGGCGCTTTTGCCAGGCAGGGAAAAATCCGTTTTTTTCATGACAAGGCCTTAAAAGACTACCTGATAGAAGAGGTCGGGTATTTGACGCCCCAAAGAAAAGCGGCGCCGTCTTTATCGGTCGGCGAGGTCGGGTACTTGATTTGCGGAATAAAAGACCCGGCATCCGTGCGCCACGGCGAAACGGTCGTTTCCATAACCACGGGGCCATCATCCGGCGCCCAAAGCGCGCCCGTCAGGACGTCGGCGCTTAAACCGCTGGAGCCGCCGCTTAAACCCTTTGTCTACGTGGGAATGTATCCTGTTCAGCTGGGAAACGCCGCTGATCTGGGCCGGTCCTTGGAAAAACTGCATCTGTCCGATCCCAGCTTTGATTTCAGCCTGGAATCATCGGCGGCTTTGGGGCCGGGTTACCGGGTCGGCCTTCTGGGACTTCTTCATCTTGAGATCATCCAGGAGCGGCTGGCCCGCGAGTTCAACCAGGAAGTCATTATCACCAATCCCAATGTCCGCTACCGTCTTCGGACAAAATCCGCCAAAGGCGGATCCGCCTCCGGCGGAAAAGGCGAAATCCAAGAGGTGACGAGTCCGGCTCATTTCCCCGGCCACGGCGAGGTGGTTTCGGTCGAGGAGCCTTATGTCAAAGTCAAAATTCTGACGCCGCTTGACTATATGGGCGCCATTCTTGAGCTTTTGAAATCAAGGCGCGGCATCCATCTGGAGATGGCGCATTTGACGCCCGAAAAAGTGAGGCTCATTTGGGAAATACCCTTGGCGGAACTGGTGGTGGATTTTTATGACAAGCTCAAATCAATTTCCCAGGGTTACGCTTCTTTGGATTATGAGCTTTCCGATTACCGCTCGCGCGAGCCCTTGACCAAAGTCGAGGTGCTTATCCAGGGCGAACCGTGCGACGCCCTGAGTTTTATTGTTCCCAAGGACAAGGCCTTTGAAGAATCGCGGGCTCTTCTTGAGCGTTTAAGAAACATTGTTCCGCGCCAGCTCTTCGAGGTCAATCTCCAGGCGTCGGCCGACGGACGCATCATCGTCAAGGAGAGAATCGCCGCCATCCGCAAGGATGTCCTGGCCAAATGCTACGGCGGCGACATCACCCGCAAGATGAAGCTTCTTAAAAAACAAAAAGAAGGCAAGCGTAAAATGCGGATGCTCGGCAAAGTGGAAATTCCGCCGGAAGCGTTTTTAACTGTTCTGCGAAAAACCTAAAATAATCACCTATGACTGAAGGGCGTCTTTTCGCCATCGGCTTAGGGATATGGTTTTACAAGTGGCTTCTGCATTGGTATTGGAAGCGCTCGGACCGCGAAGAAACCCAGCCTTCGACCTCGGAAACCGCTTTACTGCACGGCCTATTTTACGCCATGATCGGCGTCCTTTTGGCGGTGACGATCTACGCTTACCTGGGAAACGTGCGCGGATTTACCAAAGCGGGCATATTGGGAGGCGCGGCCGGATTTGTTTTTGGATTTGCGGCCGGCCAAGTTAAAGGCCGCAGTTTTAAAGCCAAACATGATTTGCTCAGCCTTGATCTTGAGTGGGCCGAAACCGCTTCCTCGGCGGTCATTCTCGCTTCCATTATCATGTACGTGTTGATCCAGGCTTTTAAAATTCCTTCCGGCTCCATGCAGCCGACCTTGTATGAAGGAGATCATCTTTTTGTCAACAAGTTTTATTACGGAGTGAGAATCCCTTTTACCGACAAAAGAATTTTCGAGGTTTCCAGCGTCAAAAGAAAGGACATCGTTATTTTCCGGTTTCCTTCGGAAAACGAAAACAGCCAGCATTTCGGCAAAGATTTCATCAAGCGCGCCGTGGCCCTGGAAGGGGACTCGGTCATGGTCAGGAATAAGCGCGTCTTCATCAACGGCCAGGCGGTCGGCGACGAGCCTTACACGCAATTTTTAGACCCCAATACGTTCGAGCGTTTTCCCGACGGCGCCGTAAAGTTTAGCCCCCAGGAATATCAGCAGATTTGGCAGAGAGGCGAGCTTTCTTTGGTTTTACGCGGCGATGAAATCAGGGATAATTTCGGCCCGGTGAGCGTGCCCAAAGACAGCTATTTCGTGATGGGGGACAACCGCGACGCCTCCTTTGATTCGCGTTTTTGGGGGCCCATGCCGAAAAAGTATCTTAAAGGCAAAGCTTGGTTCATTTATTGGCCGCCCCGGCGCGTAAAAGTGATAAAGTGAAATTATGGGCTGGTACTGGATTGTCGCGGGAATAGTTTTAATCGCGGTTGAAATCGCCGCGCCCTCGTATTTTTTTCTGCTGACCCTGGGATTGGTGGCTCTTTTTACCGGCCTGCTGGCCTTGACCGGAGTTGTGCAGAGCTTGGGTTATGCTGTTTTGGTTTTTTGTATTGTTACGGCTGTTTCCGTCTGGCCGTTAGCTGTTTTTGCCCACCGCCAGAGGTCTGCTAAGGCCCGGCGCTCCAACGCCGATGAGTTGATCGGCCAGGAAGCGGTTGTTCTGGAAGTCCAAGGCAAAGACAGTTATCTCGTTGATCTAAAGGGTGAAAAGTGGAGCGCCCGGCTTGAAAAAGGCGTTGCCTCTCTTGGAGCGGGGCAGCGCGTGTCCGTTAAAGGGATCGAGGGCGTGCATTTAATCATCAGCAAAGCACAGGAGGAATCATGATGACAGTTTATACCGTAGCCGTTGTTTTGATCGTCATGTTCGTGGCGAAATCAGTCTGGATCGTCAGGCAGTTCGAGCGCGGCCTGGTGGAAACTTTGGGCAAGTTTTCCAAGGTTGTTGATCCAGGTCTGGCCATTATCATTCCCTACTTTCAATCCGTCCGCCGGGTTGACGTGCGCGAGCAGGTCATTGACGTGCCGCCGCAGGAGGTCATCACCAAAGACAACGCCACCGTGACCGTTGACGCGGTCATTTATTTTCAGGTGACCGATCCCTTTAAGGTGGTCTATAACATCAGTAACTTCGCCCTGGCCGCGACCAAGCTGGCTCAAACCAACTTAAGAAACATTGTCGGCGATATGCAATTGGATGAGACGTTGACCAGCCGGGAGAGAATCAACACTCACCTGCGCAAGGTTCTTGACGAGGCTACCGACAAATGGGGCGTGCGGGTGGGGCGGGTGGAAATCCAGAAAATCGAGCCGCCCAAGGACATTACAGACTCGATGAGCAAGCAAATGAAAGCGGAGCGCGAGAAGCGCGCCGCCATCCTGGATGCCGAGGGTATCAAACAGGCGGCCATTTTAAAAGCCGAAGGCGCCAAAACAGCCGCCATTCTGGAGGCCGAGGGCAGGTCACTGGCGATTACCAAAATCGCCGACGCCGAGAAGTATGAGACGGAAATCGTTTACGGCGCGATCCATGCCGGCCGGCCGACCAATGACCTTATCGCCATCAAGTATCTCGAAATGCTCGGTAGAATGGCCGACGGCAAGGCCACCAAGATCTTTTTGCCGCTGGAGACTTCCGCGGTTCTGGGTTCGCTGGGCGGGATTGCCGAGTTATTTCATAAGAACGGCGAGTCAAAACCTGAAATCACGCAACTACCGGGCCGCAAGCCTTAGCCCCCTAGGAGCCTGTCCAACATAAGCATTTCGGCTGCAATTTCGGCTTTCGGCCTGCGCCTTTGCCAAATTTTCCTTACAGGCTCCGTCGAGCATGCTCGGAAAATTTGGCTTCGGCTCGGCTCGAAATCCGAAATTTCGCCATGAAAGCCTTATGTTGGACAGGCTCCTAGAACCCCTCCCCCTTGATGGGGGAGGGTAGGGTGGGGGTGAGGCAATGGGGTCAGGTCTTCATTTGTCATTTGTTGGCAGGAACTAAATGGCGGCCACAGTTTGTTGTAACAAATGACAAATGAAGACCTGACCCCATTGCCGGTCGGCCTTTACCTGCACATTCCTTTTTGCCTTCGGCGCTGCGGTTATTGCGCTTTTATTTCTTCAACCGGCAATGGCCGGAAAATTTTTGAACGCTATACCGACAGTCTTGCCACGGAGATGGAATCGTGGCAGGGAAAAGTTAGGGCAAAAAGCGTTTTTTTCGGCGGCGGAACGCCGACTATTTTGCCTATTGATCTGCTCGATCGCCTAGTAAAAGCTGTGCGGGAATCGTTTAATCCTATGCTTGAAGCAGAATGGACCATCGAAGGCCACCCCTCGACACTGGATGACGGCAAGCTCGCTTGTCTTGTCAAGCTTGGTTTTAACCGGTTAAGCCTGGGGATAGAAAGTTTCAATCCGGAGACATTAAAACGCCTAAATCGAGGTTACGATCCCGATCATGCCGGCCGAATCGTAAGCCAGGCGAGAAAAGCCGGCTTTCGCAACATCAATTTCGATATTGTCCTAGGCTGGCCGTGGGAAACTGACGGCCAATATCAGAATTCCATAAAAGCGGCCATGGAACTTGCCCCGGAACATTTAAGCGTTTACTCTTTAAAAATCGAAGAAGGGACGCCTTTTAAGCGGCTCGGCCTGACCGTTGATTCGGACCGTCAGGCCGGGCAGTATCTTTGGACGCATTCGTTTCTCGAAGACCACGGATTCAGGCATTATGAAATAGCCAATTACGCCCGGCCGGGTTTCGAGGCGCGCCATAATATTTTTTACTGGCATTATGACGATTATCTGGGGGTTGGCGTGTCCGCGGCAAGCAAAATAGGCCGGCGCTCGTTTAGCAATACCAAGTCGCTCAAGCGTTATCTTGCCCTCGCCGGAGCCGGAAAACCGGCTGTTGGCAAGCAAGAGCGTTTATCGGATCGTGAAATTATCAAAAGAAAGGCCATTTTACGGCTTCGTTTAAAACAAGGCGTCAGGCGCGGAGAGCTAAACGGCATGATAGCCGATGATATCGTGGAAAGTTTTAAGCGATTAGGATATCTCCGATGCAAAGGCGATTATATCCAAATGACTGCCCAGGGGTGGCTTGTCTCAAACCAAATTTTTATTCAATTCGAGTAAGCCGGCGGTCCCTTCGAAAATCGGGGGACACAATACCTATTTCCCTTTTTCTAAAATAACCCTGTGCCCAGAATCGCCAGAGTAGTCGCTGCTGATTTGCCCCATCACATTACCCAACGCGGCAATCGCAAACAGCAAACCTTTTTTTGCGACGGCGATTACCGGCTTTATCTTGATTTATTGGCCGAGTGGTGTTTACGCTGCCAGGTCGAAATTTGGGCTTATTGCCTCATGCCGAATCATGTGCACCTAAAATTCGGGGACGTTGTTGCAAAATTGCATAATCTCCCTGCTGAGAGAACCCCCCCTTGACTCCCGGTGTTTCTCGTGGTAGGATTGATATGGCAACCAATGCCATACTTATGAAAATTACGACTTATATTGACGAGAGCCTTCTAAAGCGAGCCCTGCGCGTTACTAAGGCCCGGTCCCAGAGGGAGGTTCTTGAAAGCGGCCTGAAAAATCTCTTGGCGGACATTGCCCGGCGCCGGTTCGCGCGGGAGTTTGACTCGATCCGTCTCGATCTTTCCCTCGCACGCCTAAAAAAGCAGCGTGCATGATCCGGTTGACGTTAATTGACACCTCGGCGTGGCTCTTTGCCCTCGGACCCAAAGCCGTTCCCACCATCAAACTCAAAGTAATAAGCCTGGTTGAAAATAATCTGGCCGCGATCACGTCTCCTATTTTTTTTGAACTGATCTCCGGAGCCCGGACCGAAGAGGAAGCCTCCCGCTTGGAAAATTATCTTTCGGCGCTCCACTCATTTCCCTTCGCAGCCGGCGATTGGGTTCAAGCGGCGGTCTGGACCAACAATCTAAGGCGCAGAGGATTGTCCATTAAAACAGTGGACGCTCTCATCGCCTGGAAGGCGACCCGGCATAACCTTATCCTGCTCCACGCCGATTCCGATTTTAATCGAATCGCCCGCTATGCCCATTTGCGCGTTGAAAGCCTGACAGCCTTTCCCACGGGGAAATAGAAAATAAGTGAGAAACTCAACAACGTCCCTTTTCCTAAAATCAAGCCATGCCGGTTGAATTGTCTTTGGCGGTCTGCGCTTTTAACGAAGAAAAAACATTGGCCGCGGTTCTCGAGGCATTGTGCGCCCTTGAAATAGACCGGGAAATAATCGTGGTTGATGACGGCTCCGAAGATGAAACTCACGCTATCGCCCGGCGGTTCGGCGATCGTCATCCGTTCGTCCGTGTCGCGCGTCATGAAACCAGGCTCGGCAAGGGAGCGGCGCTTAAGACGGCGTTGAATTGCGCGGCCGGCATTTATTTTGCCGTTCAAGACGCTGATTTGGAATATGATCCTCGGGACATTCCCCGGTGCCTTGATGAAATGAAGAAGCGCAATTTGGATGTCATTTTCGGCAGCCGGTTTTTAAAGCCCAATCCCACGTGTTATCCGCTTTTTTTGGCAGGTAATAAATTGGTATCGTTATACATATCCCGGCTGGTAGGTTTGAAAATAACTGATGCTTATACCGGAAGAAAGATATTTAAAACCGTCTCTTTGCGCGCCGCGGGCATTGAATCCAGCGGTTTTGAGGTTGAGGCGGAACTGGCTGTGAAATTCGGCCTTAAGGCGGCAAAAGGGGAATTGGTTTACGGAGAAATCCCGATTGATTACCGGCCGCGCACCGTGGCCGAAGGCAAGAAAATCAAAATCGCCGATGGTTTGCGCGCTATGGCCTCGGCTTTATACTGGAGAATGAAGGCATGAAAATTTTGCGAAGCAAAATTTTCGTTAGTCGTTTGTGGTTAGTCGTTTGTCGTCGAGGAACGATTGACGATCAACGACTAACGATAAACGCGCCGAGCGAAGCGAGGCGCAATGTTTGATCCGGTGATTATTTTTTGCGGGCTTTTATGCCTGTGCGCTTTGGCGGTCGCCTATTGGTCAGTGGAAAGGTTTATACGAATCAAGCGCCTGTCACCCCAGGCGAACCTTGTGTCTGGTTTTGCCGGCGAGGCAAGCGCGGCGGCCGGACCGTTGCCTGAATGTCCGGCCGTTGAAACCGGCCCTTCCGGAGGCAATTCGGCGGCGCTTGAGGCTCAGGCGAAAGCCGTCGTGCCGGCGTCGGCCGCGCCGTCGGCCGATAACCTGAATGCCGAAATCCAAAAACTCGGCGAAACCGTGCGCAGTCTTGAGCTGACCCATGTCGAGGCGCTTAAAATATTGGGCGAGCGGCTTGATAAAATCGAAAGCGATTTAAAGAGCCTGTCCCTGGAGTGGGAGCCGCGAATCGAAAATGTGGAAAAAAGCTTGGCCGTCAAAATTTCCAAACAAAGCCTTGAACCCCAGCAACCAGCCGTTAAACAACCTTCACCGCCTCCGTTCGTTTGAAGGCCGGATTTATTTGGTGGGCGGATGCGTGCGCGACCGCCTTCTTGGAAAAAAATCAAAAGATATTGATTTTCTTGTCGAAGGCCGGGACCTTGACTATGAATCAGCCTTAAAGACCCTGCAAAGTATTTTTCCGCCGGCCGCCGGTTCTCTTGCCGAATTTTCTCAGTTTCGCACTGTCCGCTGGACCGATGAAAACGGCTTTGGCATTGATTGCGCGCGGCCAAGAAAAGAAACCTATCCTTTTTCCGGAAGCCTTCCCGTAGTCTTGCCGGCTGAAAGCGTTTCCGAGGAACTTAAGCGCCGCGATTTTACGGTCAACGCCATAGCCTTGGGCCTTTGCGGACCGGTGAAAGATATTTGGGTTGATCCCTTTGACGGCAGGGGGGATGTTTCCAAAAAATCAATAAGGATTCTCCACGAAAATAGCTTCAAAGACGATCCTACGAGAATTTTCAGAGCCTTGCGTTTTGCCGCGCGCTTCGGCTTTCGCTTGGAAGAAACGACAGGACGTGAACTTCGCCGGGCGCTCAGGCTCGAGTTTTTGAAGCGCATAAGTTGGGAGCGGCAAAGAGACGAGTTATTGCGCGCTTTTAAAGAGGCCTGTTGGCCCGAGGTTGTCGAGAGTTTTTATAAGAATGGGATTGATTTTGGTTTTCTGCCCGAACGTGTGCCGGGGAGTCTGGCTGCGGCTTTGAGAAAACGTTCGGCTGTTCATCGGCTTGCCGCGCTTTATACCTGTGCCCGGTTCGGGAAAGGGGTCAGGTCTACACTTGACACTTACCCCATTGTCTTCGTCCCCGGCGCTCTCGATTAAATCGTGGCCAGATCGCGGATTTCGTTTGGCTTTGGAGCAGATTGAAACTTTGGCCCAAGGTAGATGGCGCCTTTCCCAAAAGCCGGAACCTTTGGTCATGGATATTTTAAAAATCATGCGGCCCGGATGGCGCTATATTTTTTCAAGGCGCTATCCCGCATATTTAAGCGGACTGGATTTGGAAAAAGCCGGGGTCCCATCGTCGGCCAGGGGCCAGATTCTACAAGAGCTTTTGCTTGAAGTTTTAAAAGGGCGGATTGCTTCGCGCCGCCAAGCGGTAAAATGGATTAGCAAAAAATATGGATTTAACCTTTCTCATTGAGCTTCCTTTTCTTTTCTTTTCGATCATTGTCCATGAATATTCCCACGGGGCCGTGGCCGAGCGCTTCGGCGACGACACGGCCAGGGTCATGGGCCGCTTGACCTTTAATCCCCTGCCGCATATTGATCCCATGGGAACGATTCTCCTGCCGGCCTTGTGTTTGATGACCAATACTCCGATGTTCGGCTGGGCCAAGCCTGTGCCGGTCAATTTGAGCCGGTTAAGGGGACAGCCGATGAGCCTTTTGTTTGTGGCGGCCAGTGGACCGGTATCGAACATTGTTTTGGCATGTTTGAGCGTCCTGGGACTGGGAATCGTCTTGCGATTTATCCCGGCTTTGGCTTCGAATTTTTTTGCCATGCGCTTGGCCCAGTATGCCATCATCGTCAATCTTTATCTGGCGGTTTTTAATCTCCTGCCCATCCATCCCCTCGACGGAAGCAACATCGTGTCAAGCCTTCTTCCTTATCCTTGGCGGTCGTCTTACGACAGGCTGGCTCCTTACGGTTTTTTCATTATTATGATTCTCATTTACACCGGCCTTTTTAACAGGATCGTGTCGCCGGTCGTCTATACGCTCTATAATGTATTGATCAGAGCCATCAGTTAAGGATCACTCGAAGACCTTGAACCCTTGGCCCCTATTTCGTTTATAATTTAACGACAGCCATAAAGATAAAGATGTCGAAAACAGGTAAATATAATTTACAACCTTATCCGCGTCAGGGAAGCGGCTATTTAGCTGATGATCGCCTTTTTCCGCGTGCGGATCCAATCTCCGGCGAAAAACTCGCTTTTGCGGTGAAATCCGCATTTGAAAGAGCGCTTAAGACAAAAAAAGGTGAAATCACTTCTCCCAATTTTCCACCTGCCAGACTGATCGGCATCTGCTTGAAACATCTGCAAGAAAGAAGTGATCCGATTTTGAGTCCGTCATTTTTAAGCCAATGCCATCTTGAAGAAATTTTTGGAATGGATGCCATCGCCCACGAGATGCAGCGGCATCGTATGAAAATTGGGAATTTTTACCAATTTCTTGTTATCGAACTGATGCGGTCCGGATTTGACCGAGTGTACGACGGCAAACGGGAGGGGGACGTGGAGGCGGAAATTAACACGCCGTCATATAAGCCTGGATTGCGGCTGTATATTTCCGTCAAGAAGTCCAGCGACACTGTCGGCGGCCAGGACATCGGAGGCGTTTTTAACCGCCTCGAAACGCTGGCAAAGCAGGATAAAAATTTAACTCGTCC
Source organism: Elusimicrobiota bacterium (assembly GCA_016209025.1). Taxonomy (GTDB): domain Bacteria; phylum Elusimicrobiota; class Elusimicrobia; order JACQPE01; family JACQPE01; genus JACQWW01. Next base: position 24,982 of record JACQWW010000077.1, read on the forward strand.
TTATATGGGTGTTGTGGCTGTGGCCACGCCTCAGCGGGGAGTTATATCGGATTACTCAGCCTCTCGTTTTGTCCGCTGCAAGGACGATGGCTCTCCGTACTCTGCCAACTGCGAGGTGTGGCATCCCGGGTTCATTTTTCCATTCGTTTGTGGCAGGCAAGCTTATGACGTTTATCGGGAGGCGCTCAAACAAGTCGGCGACTTTTTTCCTTTCAATACCCTTGTTCATCGTGAGAAATGTTCGAAGATGCTGGCGGAGGAATTAAAGAAACTCGGCTTAGTCAGTCTAGAAACCGGCAGGATTGATCCTTTGCGGTTCCAGGCTTTCATCAGTCGTCAAAGTTTATCCAACGCGGAGAAATCTAACGATGACCAGTGAGCAAATCGGCAAGTGCCGTATTATTCTAGGTGACAGCTGTCAGGAAATGCGCCAATTAAAAGGCGCTGTTGATCTGATTGTCACTTCGCCGCCCTACGCTGACGCGCGTCACAAACATTACGATAGTGTGCATCCGGACAAGTTTAAAGACTGGTTTTTGTGTTTTCATGAAGCGTTCTATGAAGCGTTAAAACCCCAAGGTAGTTTCGTATTGAACATTAAAGATAAAGTTGTTGACGGTGTGCGGCACCGTTTTGTGTGGAAAACAATAGAGGCGCTATGCGATCGCGGCTGGCACTGTATTGACGATTACATTTGGCATAAGACAAATCCCATGCCGGGCTATTGGCCGAATCGTCTGCGCGACGGGTGGGAATATTGTTTCCATCTTTCAAAAAGCCCTAAACCGTACTTTGCCCCTTACGACGTTCAAAAACCAATCGGGGACTGGGTGCATTCGCGGCTGACGCGATTAAGCGAAACCGATTTAAAAAGACATAACTCCGTCAATGCGAGCGGGTTTGGCCGCAATATTTCCAAGTGGGTCGGCAAAGAGATGGTGTTGCCTTCTAATGTCATCAGCGCGGCGCTGGTTGGAAAAAATAAGGGACATCCCGCGGTTTTTCCTGTGGAACTCCCTCTGTTTTTCATCAAGCTGCTTTGTCCCGCTGGGGGGCTTGTCGTAGATCCGTTTGCCGGATCAGGAACGACGGGTATCGCCGCTTTATCCGCCAATCGACGCTGTGTTTTAATTGATAACAATCCGGATTATTTTAAAACCGCGGCGCGTCGAATATCGGTAGAGGGAAAAAATCGCGAAGAAAGCTGGCTGCCGTTTGCGAATTACAAGGAACTCTCGTTTCTTAAGGTATCAGAAAAGACCGGGAAATACAATGGCAAAAAAATAAAGATGCGCCAACGGAGA
>JACQWW010000078.1 GCA_016209025.1 Elusimicrobiota bacterium
AAACCAACATGTTCGAGGCAAGTAATCCTGAAAAACACTTGAAAGAGGCCCATCGGGGACATGTTCTCGACGGAACGAATTTATAATGCATTTGCAAATCCACTCAAATCAGCGGTTTGACCCTGGCCGTTGCTTTGTAGATTTTTTCGAACAATTTTTGGTTGGGGTAACGCCGCGGCATCCGCAACCAGTTTTTGTTGTCGGTGCGAACCAACTCCGCCGGCAGCCACCAAAGCTCGCGCCTGAGTGTGGCAATGTTCCAATGACTGACCTCCTCCGGAAGGCAAAGAAATTGAAAAGCCCGCACCAAATCGAAGGCCCAGAGAATCATTTCCATATAAGCGGCGTTGGCCCAATAACTTCTTGTGGGAATTTTGGCCATGGCATAGGAATCCTTGAATTCCCTCAAGAGCAACTCCTGGAAGCCCCTGTCGCAGTAGAAGCGCCAGACGCTCTCTGGGGTGAGGTCGAGATTGTGGACAATCGCTCTGTGGTAGGTGTAGTTTTCGAGGGTGAAGAGGTTCTCTCTGAGCTTTTCGGATTCCAGGGCGCTGGGCCGTCGCACCACCGCAAAACGATGTTCTCTCTTCCAGTGGAACGGCGTGTAGGCGAATTCGGCAGCTTCCCATCCCTTGGCGAACTCGTGGTATTTGGCTTGAAACATTGCCTTTTTCAAGGGGCCGGTCATCGTGGCGACGACGGCGTAACCATACCCGTCTCCTTCGAGGGGAAGGATAATATCTTTGTCGTAGAAGGCCCCGTCGAGCCGGAGCCGGGTTCTGCCGGCTGCCATGGAAGAGGGGAGTTTGCTCAGCATCTGGCGCACCCAAAGAGAGCCCTGTGCGGCCTTCGCTGGAAATGATGGGGGCGTAGGAAGCCTTCCCTCTGTATTTGCGGTTGAATCCAACGTAGGTGGGCCAAGAAGCGTAATGCTGAAGGAAATACCGAAGGCTCAGCGATTTGCAAAACGATTGAAAAAGCAGGATGCCGCCGTAACGGGTCAAGCCCTCTGTATCGAAGGCAAAATTGAATTTTCTGAGACCTTTGGGCATCTTCCACAATCCTACTTAAAAAGTAGGTTTGTGGAATGCCCAGGAGTCCGACGGAGAGATAATCATTCATAGGAAAACAAACATTAAAAGACGAGGCCGGTTTCCGTCAATTACAAAAACGTTGGGAGGTGATGCAACGGGTTAATTCCAGATCCCGGGAATCTTTGTCCCGTCGAAAGGGCATCGCCCGGTTTTGCCGATCAGGTTTTGCAAAATAGTGCCGCGCGTTCTTGTTTCCGCAAATATACAAATTTTGTATATTATCGGAAATGTATTCCGAAAGTTCAAAACTGACCGGCTATCTGGATAAACTGCCCTGCTTTCGGGTGGACAACCTCAAAATTTTGGGCATCAAGGATTACTACCTGAGAATCGTGCTTCACAGGCTTGAAAAAAAAGGCTTGATCGTGCGCTTTAAAAGAGGGTTCTACGCGTCATCGGCCTACGGCGAAAAAATGAAACGCGCCGGCGAATTTGCCCTTTATCTCGAATACCTGGCCATGAAAGCGTATGAGCCGTCTTATCTCAGCCTCGAATACGTGCTTCATGAAAACAACCTGCTCACCGAGATGCCGCAAAACTTCACCCTTGTCACCGGCAACAAGACCGCCTTTTTTGCCAACAAACTGGGCGTTTTTGTCTACCATAAAATCAAGGAGGAGCTTTTCGGCGGATACAAGGCGGCCGGCAACAAAAATTTTCCGGTATACAAGGCGCGGCCGGCCAAGGCTCTTTTCGATTTCCTTTATTTCAGAAAAAATCTGCTTATCGGAGCAAAGCCCGTGCAAGAGCTGAGGATCAATACGGCCCGCTTTCCCCCCGTAGACAGGGGTGAATTTGCGCGCTATATCCGGCTGGAAGGTTCGCCCCGGATGAAAGAGATAGCGCGGCATCTTTTCCGCCATGCTTGAGGACATACAAAACCTGATTGCCGGGGAGCCGGACGGCTCCTTCCTGTTTAAAAGAAACCTGGCGAAAGAGTATCTGCAAGTCATGGCCCTTTCTTTCATTTACGCCGACCCTCTCTACAAAAGCCTGATTTTTTACGGAGGCTCGGCCTTAAGGCATTGCCGCGGCCTCGACAGGCTCTCGGAAGACCTGGATTTCGTGGATGAGGGCCGGGGCGTTGATTTGGATAAATTGGGCGCTGATCTGAAGGCTTTCTTTAAAACCAGGCTCAATGTCCAAATAATTTCCAAACGGCAAAAATTCAGACTGGTTTTGCGGTTTCCGATTATGCGTGAACTGAAGTTGGCCGCCGCAGGCGAATCGAACAATCTTTATCTCAAGGCGGAGGTTTTCAGGGACATCTCATTTTGCGCAAAATACTCGATGGAAATCGTTCCGATTTTCAAGCACGGCGAATCTTTTTTGGTCAGAACCTTTGATCTGCCCACCATGATGGCGACCAAGATAAGAGCCGTGCTCGGCAGAAAATGGGAAAAAACCGACAAGGCGGGCCGCACCCTTGCCGTGGTCAAGGGCAGGGATTATTTTGATTTGATGTGGTATCTACAAAAAGGCGTTTCCCCCAACATGGCCTGCCTGGAAAATTTCAAGGGTCCCGAAGAGCTGTTTGAGGAGCTTGTTAAAATCGTGGAAAAAGTGGATGTCAGAAGCATTCAATATGATCTTGAGGGATTGGTGCGTGACCGCCAATTGGCCAGAAATCTCGCGGCCAATATCAGGGAAATTCTGCTTAATCAGCTGAAAAACGTAAATCCGCAAACAAGGGCATTGCCGCCAAACCAGGAACCGCCGGCCACGCGGTCTATTTGATAAAGGGCATCGTCCGGTTCTGCCGGTCAGGTTTTCCAGGATGGCGCAGATGTGCGTTCGGATGAACCCGTTTGCACTTGGGACAATTCTCATGGCCGGAAAACCTTATGCGGCGAAAACCTTTTCCAAATCTTTCAAATCATAAAATGCGGCGTCCGGCGCGCTCGTTTTTTCCCTGAAAGATTTCGCAAAAACAACGTAGCGTTCACTCCTTTCACCGTTGCGCCAGTCAACCCGACCGGCCTTTTTTTCAATTCCCGCAGAACTCGGCCGGCGTTGACGTTTTTGCGCCATTTGCATTCGCCGAACAAAATTTCTTTGGTCCGCCGGTTTAAAGCAACCAGGTCTATCTCGTATTGATTTTTGTCTTTGGGAGCGCCCGGAATTTTTCCCCATTGCCTGCCGATTTCATCGAATTCAAAAGGCTTGTTTAGATTTAAAAATTCCCTGCATACCAGCTCAAATTTTTTGGCCGCATAAGCATTGAATTCGTTTTTTATTTTTTCAATAAGCCACAGCTCCCTTCTGTTGTAGCTCGATGAATTTTTATAAAAATGCCTGAACCAGCTTTTGGCGCTTTGGCGCGCGCTTTATTTTCAAAAGAAGATAAAATTAAAGCCGGGACGGATAAACGCAAATGTTGGCTAGATTCTTTCTTGCGGTATTCGCCGCGGCTTTTTTGGGCGGCGGGGCCATGTATTTGTCAAAGCCCAAGAAAATCATGGACTTTCATACCAGCCTTCGCGAATTTTTGCTCAACGACGCATACATCAGTCTTCATAGAAAGCGCATCGGCAATGTCCTGATTTTGATCGGTTCGATTTTGCTGGCCGTCGCCTGGCTGGGACGCTAGTGCCGCGGTAGCTCAGTGGTAGAGCGCAGCTCTGAAAAAGCTGGCGTGGGGGGTTCGATTCCCTCCCGCGGCAGATTTATATATTAGGGGGGCAAAATGGAATTAGCGGAAATTCTTAAAGCAGCTTGCGCCAAAGGCGCCAGCGACGTTCATATAGTCGTGGGCATGCCCCCCATGTGCCGGGTGCGCGGAGACATCATGCCGGTTGACGGCTTTCCGGTATTGGGAAAGGAAGACACCAAGCGTCTTCTTTATTCCGTTCTTCTGGAAGAGCACAAGGCCAAATTCGAGGAAGACTGGGAGCTCGACACCTCGATTCAAGTCGAGGGCCTGGCCCGGTTCAGGGTGAATATTCTTATTGAAAAAGACGGCATCGAGGCTGTCTTGCGCGTGATTTCTTATAAAATCCCCACCCCGGAACAGCTTGGGCTTACGGAGGAAATGATTAGGCTGGCTGATCTGCCCAGGGGACTGGTGCTGGTCACCGGCCCGACCGGTTCCGGCAAATCAACCACCCTGGCCTGCCTTTTGAACCTGGTCAATGAAAAATACAAAAAGACCGTCATCACCATCGAGGACCCGGTTGAATTCGTTTATGAAAACAAGTCCTGCATTTTCCGCCAAAGGGAGGTCGGCCAGCACACCAAGAGCTTTACCGAGGCCCTGCGCCGGGCCCTGCGCCAGGACCCGGATGTTATTTTGGTCGGCGAAATGAGGGACCTGGAAACGATCTCCCTGGCCATCACTGCCGCGGAAACAGGGCACCTTTGTTTCGGCACCTTGCACACCATGGACGCGCCCCAGACCATTGACCGGGTGATTGACGTTTTTCCGGCCCATCAGCAACAACAGATCAGGGTTCAGCTTTCCACCGTGCTAGCCGCGGTGGTCAGTCAGACCCTTTTGCCGACCAAAGACGGCGAAGGCCGCGTCGCGGCCCGCGAATTCATGCTGACCACGCCGGCCATCGCCAATCTTATCCGCGAAGGAAAAACCCATATGATCTACCAGGCCGTTGACACCAGCGCCAAGCTCGGCATGTTCCCATTGGACAGAAACCTTGCCGAGTTGGTTAAACAGGGAACGGTGACTATGGAGGAGGCGCTGGCTCATGCCAAAAATCCGCAGACCCTAAGGACCCTGGTCGCGGCAGGAGCGCAGGCAAGGACTGCGGCATACGCGGTATAATAAAATGAAAAAATCAAAGGTTATAAAAGGGGAAGCCCTGCGAAGCAGGGCGATCAGGCTGGCCCGGACCCCCCTGTTTGAGGGCCTGACTAAAAAGGAACTTTTGGGGATTCTTCCGGTGATTGAATGGAAAAAAATTCCCAAAGGTTCGGTAGTTTTCAAGGAAGGCTCGGCCGGAGACGCTGTTTTTTTGATTGAAAAGGGCAGGGTTCTCGTTTCCAAGGCCAAACGCGAAGGCGGCAGCCACAACATCTCCATTCTCTCGGACGGCGATTTTTTCGGCGAGATGGGCATGCTGGAGGGCAAGCCCCGCAGCGCCACCACGCAAACCCGGGAAGACACGTTGTTGATCATTGTTCCAGGGGACAAGCTTTTGAAATGGGTTTATAAAAATCCGCGCTCGGCGTTAACCAGCGGCCTGAAGGTTGTGCGAAGCATTTCCGAGCGCCTTAGGCAGACGACAGACATCTTGACGGCCCTTCATGGTTTTACCGAGGCCCTGCTCAAAGTCAAAACCAAAGATGAAATTTTGGATTACACCGCCAAAGAGCTTGAAAAAATCATTTCGTCCGAGGCGGCCGCGGGCGGCGTTTTATTGTCCTACAACCCGTATATCGAGGAATATGTTGCGGAGCGTCATTGGGGACAGGTTCCCAGCCATCTTCTGGCCGGCTTGAAAGAGCCGCCCCCTGACAGCGCCGAATTTCGGACCTTTGTCCATGGCGAATCGGTAAAAGACGGTTGTCTTGTTCTGGTGGGCCCTCATGAAAAAAATCTTTTAAGAAAAACTCCGGCCATCGAAACTTTCGGCCGGATCGTCCTGCAGGCTCTCGTTAACGCGGAAAATTTGGCGGCGGAAGAATTAAAGCAAAGGATGAAAACAACGGCCATTTTAACTTGACAAATCACTCTCTGCGCCGCCGCCTTAATGAGACGAAAGAACTCTGCCGACTGCTTGAAGACCATCTGGCGATAAATACCAAGCTATTAAGAATTCCCCACTTAGCCTCGATTTGCGACTATGTGATTATCGCCACCGCAACCTCCAAACCCCACCTCGATGCTCTGGAAAATCATCTGAGCCGCCGGCTCAAGGACATCGGCTGCCATCCGGCCAAGCCGGTGGAGGGACGCGGCTCGGAACGCTGGAGAATAGTGGATGCCGGTTTTGCCGTTATACATTTGATGGATGAACGGGCCAGGCAAAAATACAACCTGGAAAACGTCTGGTCCGAAGGCAAAAGCATTGCTTTGCGCAAAAAACGCGCCAAAGCCGTCATAAATAAATAGACGATGCATCTTCTTATCGAACTGCGCCGGGCCCTTGCCCATGCATGCGGGCTTCAAGAGTCCCTTAAGGATATCTTTATCGAGCCGCCGCCGGAATTCCTGCAGGAATCGTTCGATGCGTCGTCGCGCATAGGTTATCTAAAAGCAGGCAAAGCAAGCGGCAAAAAACCGCTCGAATGGGCCGAAGAAATCAAAAGGACCATCAGCGTCCAGACCATTGCCGACAAGATCGAGGTTCATCCGCCTGCTTACTTGAATTTCCGGTTTAACCGGGCGGCCTTGAGCGCCGTTGTCCGGCAGGCGCTTGAAGAAGGCGGCGATTACCCGAAAATCAGCGATGCCCGGCCCATGGGCGCGCCGCAAGAAGTTTTACTTGAATTTTGCAGTGCCAATCCGACCGGACCCCTTCACTTCGGCCATGCCCGCGGCTCCATTCTCGGCGACACGCTAAAGCGTATTTACGAACATTTGGGAACTTCGGTTAAAACGGAATACTATGTCAATGACGTGGGAATGCAGATCGAGCGGCTGGGCAAATCCCTGGCCGCCAGGTACCGCCAGAAAATCCTGGGCCAGGCAGATTTTTCCGTTCCCGAAGACGGCTATTTAGGCGAATACCTGGTAACTCTGGCGGAAAAACTTGGTCCCAGCCTTGACCCGGAAAATTTCGGGCAATTTTCCGATCTGGCTAAAAAAGATTTGCTGGCCGCGATCGAAAAAGACCTTGAAGGCATCGGCGTGGGCTTTGACCGGTGGTTTTGCGAATCCGATCTTCATAAAGATAACCGCGTCACGGCGGTCATCGAGCGCTTGAGGAGCCTGGGATTTGTCACGGAAAAAGACGGCGCCATCTGGTTCGAGACCAAAGATTCTTCAAAAGAGGACAAGGAAAGGGTTCTTAGAAAAAAAGACGGCAAAACGACTTATTTTGCCAGCGACCTGGCTTACCATCAGGACAAATTCAGCCGGGCCGGCGGCTTGTTGATCAATATCTGGGGCGCCGACCATCACGGTTATGTTCCGCGCATGAAACTCGGCCTGGCCGCGCTCGGCCTGGCCGCGGAGCGCTTTGAAGTCATTCTTGTCCAGATGGTCCGGTTGATGAGAAACGGCCAGCCGGTTGTTTTATCCAAAAGAAGCGGCGACTATCTGACGCTCAAAGAAATCGCCGAAGAGGTCGGAAACGATGCCCTTAGATTTTTTCTGAATTCAAGAAGCCCGAACGCGCAGTTGGATTTCGATCTGGAAGCCGCCAAAAAGAAGTCCTCGGAAAACCCGGTTTATCTAGTGCAATACGCCCATGCCAGGATCGTCTCGATTCAAAGGGAAAAAGAGGCCCGCCGGGTCCATTGGCCGCAGGAAAATTCAAAGCCCCCTTTTGAATTGGAAGAGGACGCCAAGTCCCGCCTGCTGGTTGTGAGCCTGGCTTTTTTCCCGGAAGCCATTTTATCGTGCGCCTTGAGGCGCTCGCCCCATTATCTGACCAATTATCTGGTTGATCTGGCCAGAACTTTTCACAATTATTACGAAACCCACCCCATCCTTTCGGAAAAAAACGATCAGCTCGCCTGGGCGAGGTATAAATTGTGCGAGGCGGCGCGCCTTGTCATCGCCAACGGCCTGGGCCTCCTGGGAATTTCCGCGCCGGAAAGAATGTAGGCGGCGGGCAGAAATTCCCCGAAGGAATTTCTGAAGTCTTAAGTCTGAAGCTTGAAGTATGAAAAAAACAGGTTATTCCCTTTTCAGACTTCAGACTTCGCGCTTCAGACTTCAGAACTTACCCCTTTGGGGAAGTTCTGGGCGGCGGGCAGTGGTTTGAGTAAATTCAAATCTGTATACTTTAATTTTGGATTTCAATTTGAATTTAAAGGGGTGAACAATTATGGCTAAAATTTTAATCGCCAAACCGGGACTTGACGGCCATGACCGCGGGGCCAAGATCGTGGCCCGCGCCTTAAGAGACGCGGGCCATGATGTCGTTTATACGGGGATCAGGCAAACGCCGGAGATGATCGCCGAGGCCTCCATGCAGGAGGACGTTGACTGCGTCGGGCTTTCGCTTCTTTCCGGAAGCCATATGACGCTTTTTCCGCGGGTGGCCGAACTGCTCCAGGAGAAAGGCTTGAAAGACGTTCTTATCTTCGGCGGGGGCATCATTCCCAGCGAAGACGTTAAAAAGCTCAAGAAAAAAGGCATTGAGAAGATTTTCGGGCCGGGAACCCCGACTCAGGAGATAGTCCGCTACTTAAGGGAACATCTCGGCAAAAAACCGCGCCGATAATAAGGGGGCAACCATGCTGCCATTTGAACTCAAAGAGCTTGTCTTGGGAGTAATCTCAGGCGAGGCCCGGGCCGTGGCCCGCGCCTTGACAATCATGGAGACAAATTCCAGCGCCGCCTCCGAGAAACTTCTGCAAAAAATCTATCCCTACGGCGGCAACACCCGGATTGTCGGCGTGACCGGTGCCACCGGGGTCGGCAAAAGCTCGCTTTTGTCCCAGGTTTCCAAAATACTTAGAAAACGGGGAAATACCGTGGGGATCATCTCCATTGACCCTTCAAGCCCCTTGAGCCACGGCTCGTTTTTGGGCGACCGCTTGAGGATGCAGGAAGTGGCAGGCGATCCGGGGGTTTTTATCCGTTCCGTTCCGGGAGGAGTCAGCAGTCTCGATTCCCTGTGCCGGAAGATTTACCCCCTTGTCCATGTTTTGGAAGCCAGCGGCAAGCATTTCATCTTCATCGAAACCATGGGCAGCGGCCAGGACGACTGCCTTATCGCCAAAGTGGCCCAGTCAACGATCTATGTCAGCGTCCCCTCTCTGGGCGACGAGATTCAAGCCATGAAAGCGGGCATCCTGGAAATGTCGGACCTCATCGTCATCAATAAAGCGGACAGCGAGGAGACCGACAAGGCTGTC
>JACQWW010000079.1 GCA_016209025.1 Elusimicrobiota bacterium
AAGAATGATCCGGCGAGTTACTGGCGGTTGCAAGGTGAAGTCGTCCGTCAAAAGCGGCCGAAATAACCGAAGCGAAAGCGAGTCCGAATAGGGCGTAAACCGGCTCGCGAACCGCGTTCACGAACCGGAAGTCTGAAGCGCGAAGTGTGAAGTCTAAATATAAAAAAGAATTTTTTTATTTAAGACTTCTAACTTCAGACTTCAAGCTTCCGGCCGGCGAACGGAGTTCGCGGGCCGGAATGCCTGAGAGCGTGCCTGTTGAAGAATGATCCGGCGAGTTACTGGCGGTTGCAAGGTGAAGTCGTCCGTCAAAAGCGGCCGAAATAACCGAAGCGAAAGCGAGTCCGAATAGGGCGATTAAGTAGCCGTTAGTAGACCCGAAGCCAGTCGATCTAGCCCTGGACAGGGTGAAGTCCCGCGAAAGCGGGATGGAGGCCCGAAGCGTTATGCGTTGAAAAGCATCTGCATGAGCTGGGGCTAGGAGTGAAAGGCTAATCGAGGCTGGTGATAGCTGGTTCTCCCCGAAATAGTTTTAGGGCTAGCCTGGAAACTTAACCGCAGGGGGTAGAGCACTGGATAGTGTAGGGGGTGCAACCCACCTTCCGAATCTAACCAAACTCCGAATACCTGCGCGCATGTTTCCGGAGTCAGTGCTTGGGGGCAAGCTTCAAGCGCAAAAGGGGAATAGCCCAGACCACCGATTAAGGTCCCTAAGTGTATTCTAAGTGGCAAAGGATGTGAATTCGCCCAGACAGCCAGGAGGTTGGCTTAGAAGCAGCCATCCTTTAAAGAGTGCGTAACAGCTCACTGGTCAAGCGAGTTTGCGCCAAAAATGACTCGGGGCTAAGAATACCACCGAAATCGTGGCTGATCCGGTCGTGAACCGAGTTCGCGAGCCGGAAGTCTGAAGCGCGAAGTATGAAGTCTAAAAATAACAAAGAATTTTTTTTATTTCAGACTTCTAACTTCAGACTTCAAGCTTCCGATCGTGGACTTCGTTCACGATCGGGTCGGGGTAGGGGAGCGTTGTCAAAACACTGAAGGAGTACCGTAAGGAGCTCTGGAGATTTGACAAGTGAGGATGTCGGAATAAGTAGCGATAACGTGGGTGAGAATCCCACGCGCCGTAAGCCTAAGGTTTCCTTGAGCAACGTTCGTCGGCTCAGGGTTAGTCGGTCCTAAGCCGAGGCCGAAAGGCGTAGGTGAAGGGCATCCGGTTAATATTCCGGAACCGCGGCAATTGCGTTATCAGCCAAGGGGGGACGCAGAAGGGTAGATCGGCCAGGTATTGGTTGTCCTGGTTTAAGGTCGTAGATAGGCCTTGCAGGAAAATCCGCAAGGCTGTTTGACTCGAAAGCCGAACACGACCCCGCCGTAAGGTGGGGGAAGCGATTCAACCATGCTGCCCAGAAAATCCTCGTGGCGAGTAGTTGGCGCGTCCGTACCGTAAACCGACACAGGTAGGCTGGTAGAAGATACTAAGGCGCGCGAGCGAACCTCCGTTAAGGAACTAGGCAAAATAGCCCCGTAACTTCGGAAGAAGGGGTACCTTAAGTACCGGTTCGCGAACCGCGTTCACGAACCGGAAGTCTGAAGCGCGAAGTATGAAGTCTGAAAATAAAAAAGAATTTTTTTATTTCAGGCTTCTAACTTCAGACTTCAAGCTTCCGGCCAGCGAACGGAGTTCGCGGGCCGGGAAAGGGGTCGCAGTGAAAGGGCTTCCGCGACTGTTTAACAGAAACACAGGGCTCTGCTTAAATCACAAGATGATGTATAGGGCCTGACGCTTGCCCGGTGCTGGAAGGTCACGGGGAGGGGTCATTTCGCCGCAAGGCGGGAGAAGCTCCGAACTTAAGCCCCAGTAAACGGCGGCCGTAACTATAACGGTCCTAAGGTAGCGAAATTCCTTGTCGGGTGAGTTCCGACCTGCATGAATAGCGTAACGAAGGAAGCGCTGTCTCGACGGAGGGCTCGGCGAAATTGAGCTGTCAGTGAAGACGCTGACTACCCGCTGCTAGACGGAAAGACCCCGTGCAGCTTTACTGTATCCTGATATGGGATTACGGTTTAAGATGCGTAGGATAGGTGGGAGGCGATGAAGCTGGGCTTTTGGGCCCGGCAGAGCCAACGGTGAAATACCGCCCTTCTTGGACTGTGGTTCTAACTTGGACCCGTGAATCCGGGACGAGGACAGTGTCAGGTGGGCAGTTTGACTGGGGCGGTCGCCTCCTAAAGAGTAACGGAGGCGCCCAAAGGTTCCCTCAACGCGAATAGAAATCGCGTGTTGAGCGCAAGGGCATAAGGGAGCTTGACAGTGAGCGCGACGGCGCGAACTGGTGCGAAAGCATGGCCTAGTGATCCGGTGGTTCCGAATGGAAGGGCCATCGCACAACGGATAAAAGCTACGCCGGGGATAACAGGCTGATCGGGCCTGAGAGTTCACATCGACGGCCCGGTTTGGCACCTCGATGTCGGCTCATCACATCCTGGGGCTGGAGAAGGTCCCAAGGGTCCGGCTGTTCGCCGGTTAAAGTGGTACGTGAGCTGGGTTCAGTACGTCGTGAGACAGTACGGTCCCTATCTGCAGTGGGCGCAGGAACCTTGAGGGGAGCCGACCATAGTACGAGAGGACCTGGTTGGACGAACCTCCCGTGTACCAGTTATCCCGCCAGGGGTACAAGCTGGGTAGCGGTGTTCGGATCGGATAACCGCTGAAAGCATCTAAGTGGGAAACCGGCCCCAAGATAAAGGTTCCCGTCCTATGTCGAAAGGCATAGGGCCTGAAGGCCACCCGTAGACCACGGGTTTGATAGGGCGCTGGTGGAAGCGGAGCAATCCGTGCAGCCAAGCGCTACTAATCGGCCGTGAGGCTTGGCCATATCATTCGATCGTTATTAAAAGTCTGAAGCGCGAAGTCTGAAGTCTGAATAAAAAAATTCATCTTTTTCAGACTTCAAGCTTCAGACTTAAAACTTCAGAAATTCCCGATGGGAATTTCTGGTTAGATTTTCCGGTGGTTTTGCCGGCGGAGCAACACCCGTTCCCATTTCGAACACGGAAGTGAAACCCGCCAGGGCCGATGGTACTTGCCGCCGATTCGCGGCCGGGAGAGTAGGTCGCCGCCGGATTTGATTTGAGAGCGTTTATTAGTAATTTAAAGAATGAAAAAGAGAGAGGTATTTTTTTGTCTTTTGACGACGCTGATGACGGCAAAACAGGCAAGAACTGAAACAGCCGGCGCTGTTAAAGCCGGCCGGGCCTGGGCATTCCAGGTGGGGTATTCTTTTGCCGAAGAAAAGCCTGCTTTTGAACTGGAAGCTCCGGTCAGAGTGACGGCGCCTGGAGGGGCGAGCTATTTAAGCTCAGCCTCCGGCGACATCAATCTGGAGGCCGAAGGCGAACATCTGACTTTGACCGTTTTTTTTCCGCGCACGGATTATTTCGGCTGGGACATGCAGGCAGGAACATCAAATTACCGGGTTTGGATACCGTCGGGACCGGCCGCCAATCAGTTGGCGGCCGGCCGCGGCTACAGCGTCGGCGCCGGGCTTAACATTGAAATCGTGCGCAAAACACCCGTCACCCCGCGGGTATACTCGCGCCTTGCCTGGAAAACGACAGCGACCAGGCCGGATCGCATTTACTTCGGCGGGGAAAACCGCTGGGAGAGCGTTGAAGACCGGATGGATATTTCGAAAGTTTCCCTGGGTTTCGGGACACAGTCATCCGTGTTCGGCGGACGCGTTGAGCCGGCCGCTGCTTTCGAGGTGTTTGATAAAAGGATAAAGCTGCGCGACCTTAAAGAGGGTCATGAAGCGGCGGGCGCGCGCCGGGGCTGGCGGTTTTCGACAGGCGCTGCCTGGCGGCTGTCGCCGGTCGAATCGGTCGGCGCCGAATTGTCGCTTCGCGATGAACAGGGCTGGCGGTTCGCTTTGGAACAGAGGTTTTAATGAATGAACAAGAAAAAAAGCTGGCTTTGGAAGAGCTGGCCGCGGTTTTGAGCAAATCGCCGATCAGTCTTTTCGCTTCATTCAAAGGGGTGACAACTCCGGAACTTTTTGAAGCGAAGAAAAAAATCAAGAAAGAAAACGCTAAATTCTGCGTCATTAAGAAATCGCTTTTGGAAAAAGCCTTCCAGAATATCGGCCTTGAAATCAGCGGTGAACAATTTTGGAAAGGCGAGGTGGCCGCCATGACGTGCTCAAATGGCGACCCGTCCCGCCTGGCCAAACTGCTGGCTCAGTGGGCCGAGCAAAATAAAAATATTGTCATTAAAGGCGGCGTAATATTATCCGGAAAAAAATGGCTTGACCGCGCCTCGGTCGAGCGGTTGGCCAAGCTCCCCTGCGCCAAGGAGCTTCAGGCCCAGCTGGTCGGCGGTTTGGCCGCTCCCATGGCGCATCTGGCCGGCGTTTTAAATGCCACCCTGGTCCGGTTTCTGCTGGTTTTGAAGGCAGTTGAAGCAAACAAAAAAGAATATTGAATATGGAATGTTGAATATTGGAAGGAAAAAAGAAAATTTTTCCCAATATTCTACATTCAATATTCTATATTCTCGCAATTTAAGGAGGTATCTGAAATGCCCGTAGCGACGAAAGAGGAAATTACCGAGGCCATCTCAAAGCTGACGGTGCTTGATTTGGCGGACTTAGTCAAAATGCTGGAGGACAAATTCGGGGTCAAGGCTGTGGCGGCCGCGGCGCCGGCCGGCGCCGGACCTGCCGCCGGAGCGCCGGCTTCAGCCGTTCCGGTTGCCGAAGAAAAAACGGAATTCAGCGTGGTCCTGCAATCGGTCGGCGCCAATAAAATTCCGGTCATCAAGCTGGTCAGGGAAATAACGGGCCTGGGACTCAAGGAATCCAAAGACTTGGTTGAAGGCGCGCCAAAAACCGTCAAAGAAGGCCTTCCTAAAGCGCAGGCTGAAGAGTTGAGAAAGAAATTGACCGATGCCGGGGCCTCGGCGGAACTGAAATAAAAATTTTGCCGAACTTCGTTTGCAAAATTTTCACAAAAATGTCCGACGGGTCCGACAGGTCTGACATGTCGGACGGGTCTGACGCATTCGCGCTTTCGGGCGCTTTCCGATCTCATGGAGGAATTTAATGGCCGTTAAAATCAAGCAGATGCTTTTTGAGAAAGCGCCTGTTTATCTCAAAGCTCCCGATCTTCTGGAACTGCAGAAAAATTCCTACGCCAACTTCCTGCAGAAAGATGTTCCCGGCGAGGCGCGCAAACTTCAGGGGCTTCAAGCCGCCTTTGTGGACCTTTTCCCCATCTCAAACGAGGATGAATCGCTTCTGCTTGAGTTTATGAATTATTCCGTGGGCGAGTCCCGTTTCTCGGACGCCGGGGAAGCTAAATTTTTCGACAAGTCCTATACGGTTCCCATCAGGGCGAATTTAAGGCTGATCCACCGCCAGACCTCCGGCAAGGTGAAAGTCATTTCCGAGCAGGAGGTCTTTTTGTGCGACCTGCCTTATATGACCGACGGCGCCTCTTTCATGATCAACGGCGCCGAGCGGGTCATCGTCAGCCAGCTTCATCGTTCCCCGGGCATTTTCTTCGAAGAAGACGAAGAAAAAAAGGTTTCGCGGTTCGGCAAGAAGCTTTTTATCGGCCGCGTCATTCCTTACCGGGGCGGCTGGATTGATTTTGAGTTCGATCTCAACAACGTTCTTTTTGCCCGCATTGACAAGCGCCGGAAGTTTCCTGCCACGGCTCTTTTGCGCGCCTGCGGCCTTGAGACGGACGAAGACATCATCAAGTTTTTTTATACCGTCAAGAATTATCCCATTTCCGCCGAGCTGCCGGCCGATCAATACGCCGGCCGGATTCTGGCGGCCGACGCCGTTGACTCTGATTCGGGCGAAGTGATTATTGAGGCGGGCCAGCGCCTGGCCAAGGACGTGCTCGCCAAAATCCAAAAGACCAAAATCAAGGAATTGGCTTTGATCGAATGGGACGAAAAAACGTCCAACGTGACGATTTTAGAGACCCTTAAAAAAGATCAGCTCAAGTCCCGCAAGGATACCCTCCATTTCCTTTATAAATACATCCGCGGCCAGGAATTCGTCATCCAGCAGCAGGCCGAAGAGTTGATGGATAACATGTTTTTCAGCAAAAAATCAAAGCGTTATGACCTGACCCATGTGGGCCGCTACAAGATCATGAAAAAGTTCGGGCTCTTATACGAGTATTTGGAGTCCCGCAAGCAATGGAGCTTTAAAGCTCCGCCGGCCTCGCGCCGGGAATTGGCGCCCGAAGACATTATCGCCGCGATCATTTACCTGACCTTGTTAAACGACGACCGCGAGCGGTGGGAATTTAAAGACCGGACCCTTCTTGTCGGAGTAGATGACATTGATCATCTCGGCAACCGCCGGGTGCGGGCCGTAGGGGAACTTTTGGAAAATCAATTCCGCCTGGCTTTGACCCAGATGTCGAGAGTCATCAGGGAGCGCATGGTCCAAGCCCAGGAAAAAAGCGAACTGACCCCCCGCCAGCTCATCAACGCCTCTGTTTTGAACGGAATCTTAAGGAACTTTTTCGGAAGCTCCCAGCTTTCTCAATTCATGGACCAGATCAATCCCTTGGCGGAGCTGACCCACAAGCGCCGGCTTTCCGCCTTGGGCCCCGGCGGGCTTCAGAGAAAGCACGCCGGCTTCGAGGTCCGCGACGTGCACCATACCCACTACGGCCGCATCTGCCCCATCGAAACGCCGGAGGGTCCCAATATCGGCCTTATCACTTCCTTGGCGTTTTATGCCAGGGTCAACGAACTTGGTTTGATCGAGACGCCTTACCGCAAGGTGGAGAAAGGCCGGGCCACCGGCGAAGTCATCTATTTGACGGCCGACGAGGAAGACGAGGCTGTCATCGCCCAAGCCAACACCATGGTTGATGAGAAGGGCAATTTGCTCGGGGACCTGGCATCGTGCCGTTATCGCGGCGATTTTCCCATGGCGGAACCAAAAAATGTCCAATATATGGATATTTCACCGACCCAGGTTTTTTCGGTGTCAACCGCTCTTTTGCCCTTTTTGGAACACGACGACGCCAACCGCGCCCTTATGGGATCGAACATGCAGCGCCAGGGTGTGCCGCTGCTTGACCCGGAAAATCCTTTGGTGGCGACCGGCGTTGAGACCAACATCGCCAAGGATTCTCAGGCGGCAATTGTGGCCAAGCGCGCCGGCCGCGCGGTTTATGTGGACGGCGAACAGATCATCATCCATACCGATGACGCCAAATCGCCGCTTGATGTCTATAAGTTCACGAAATACGAACGGTCCAACCAGGATACGGCCGTTGATTACCATCCCATCGTGGCCCACGGCGACCGGGTGGCTTCGGGCGATCCGATCGCCGACGGTCAGTCAACAGCCAAAGGCCAGCTGGCCTTGGGCAAGAATGTTCTGGTCGCCTTTATGCCCTGGGAGGGTTATAATTTCGAAGACGCTATTTTGGTTTCGGAGCGCCTGGTCAGAGACGACGTTTTCAAATCCTTTCATATTCAGGAGTTCGAGGTCGAGGCCAGAGAAACCAAGCTCGGCCCGGAGGAGATAACCAGGGACATCCCCAATGTTTCCGCCGAAGCCCTGGCCCATCTTGATGAGCAGGGCATCGCCGTCGTGGGCACCGAGGTCAGCCATGGGGATATTCTGGTCGGCCGGGTCATTCCCAGGGGCGAAGAGCATTTGACGCCCGAGGAGAAGCTCTTGCGCGTGATTTTCGGCAAGAAGGCGGAGGATGTCCAGGACGCCTCCCTGAGAGTTCCGCCGGGCGTGGCCGGCAAGGTCATCAAGGTTCAGGTTTTCGTCAGAAAGGAAATCCTCGCCGCCAAGGAAAAGGAGCGATGGAGGCGCGATCTCGACGACCGGGTTCAGGAGGATTTGAAGTTTATCGAGTCTTTCAAAGACTCGTCCCTTAAGGAACTTGAGGAAAAGAAGAAACAAGGCGCGGTTTCCTCCGAGCAATACCGCCAGGAAAAGCAAGCCGTTGAGCTTGTGGCCGACAAAAGCAAGCAGGACATTCATGGTTATCGCGACCGGGAACGCGAGAGAATCAAGGCGGGCGACGAGGTGGCGGTCACCGTCAACCGCGTCGTCAAGGTATATGTGGCGGCCACCAGGCCTTTGCGCGTCGGCGATAAAGTGGCCGGCCGTCACGGCAATAAGGGCGTTATTTCCAAGATTTTGCCCATAGAGGATATGCCGAGGCTGCCCGACGGCACGCCGGTGGACATGGTGCTTTCACCCCTTTCCGTGCCGTCGCGCATGAACGTGGGCCAGCTTTTGGAGACGATGTTCGGCTGGGCCGCTAAAATGTTCGATGTTCAAATGGTGACGCCGGTTTTTAACGGGGCCATGGAAACCGAGGTCAGGGAGAAGGTTAAAGAGGCGCGCGAAATGATGATGAAAAAGGGCGTGCCCGAGAAATATCTCCCCGGCGAGGACATGCGTATTACTCTCTATGACGGGCGGACCGGCCAGCCCTTCCTTGAAAAAATCACCATCGGCTATATGTACGTCATGAAGCTCATTCATGTGGTCGAGGATAAGATCCATGCCAGAAGCACCGGACCATATTCGCTTATCACCAGGCAGCCTTTGGGCGGCAAGGCCCTTTTCGGGGGCCAGCGTTTGGGCGAGATGGAGGTATGGGCCTTGGAGGCTTATGGAGCGAGTCACACCCTTCAGGAATTTTTGACGATCAAATCCGCGCATGAGTCTTTCAAAGTCCTGGTGCGCGAACTCCAGGGTTTGGGGCTCGGCGTCGAACTGCTGAGATTAGGCGAGCTTGAGCCGCAGAAGCCCCCCAAGGCCTCGGATGGCGGCGCTTTGAAAACCAAAGAAAAGGAAGAGGTGAAAAGCTGATGGCGCAAACAACGACCAGGCTTGAAGAAACGACCAGGGAGCTTCTTTTTTCCGCCCGCAAAAAGAAAAAGAAGGCCGGTGATTTTTTCAATTTCATGGATTTTGACGCTATCCGCCTGACCGTGGCAAGCCCCGATCGCATTAAAAGCTGGTCTTATGGGGAGGTTCGAAAGCCGGAAACCATCAATTACCGGACCTTAAAGCCCGAGCGCGACGGACTTTTTTGCGAGCGGATTTTCGGCCCGTCGCGCGATTATGAATGCGCCTGCGGCAAATATAAATGGGTGAAATTCAGGGGCATCGTCTGCGACCGCTGCGGCGTGGAAGTGACTGAGGCCAAGGTCAGGCGCGAGCGCATGGGCCACATTGACCTGGTCGTTCCGGTCGCCCACATTTGGTTTTTAAGAAAGCCGCCATCGCGCATCGCCATCGCCCTTGACATGAAGCTGGGCGACCTCATGCGCACCGTTTATTACAAGGAAGACGGCTATCTTGTCCTGGAAAACTTGGAGCAGAACGGCAAGGTTGTTTTCCGGCGCGGCGATATCATTGATATAGATGAATATCAAAAAGCCAAGGCCGAGTTTGGCGGGCGTTTCAAATGCTCGATCGGCGGCGGCGCGGTCCAGGACATGCTCGCGGGCCTTGAATTGAAAGAAGAAACCCAGCTCGTGAGAAAGAAGCTTCAAAAGCTCGAGGCCGAAGGCGAGAGAAACCGGCTTATCAAGAGGCTCAGAATCCTGGAAGGGTTTTTGCATTCAGAGAGCCGTCCCGAGTGGATGATGCTGACCACCCTGCCGGTTATTCCGCCGGATTTAAGGCCTCTGGTGCCCTTGGAAGGCGGGCGTTTCGCCACCAGCGATTTAAACGACCTTTATAGAAAAATCATCAACCGCAACAACCGCTTAAAGCACATCGAGCAATTGCGCGCCCCGGAAGTCATGATTCACAATGAAAAACGCCTGCTTCAGGATTCGGTGGACGCCTTGATTGAAAACGGCGCCGGCTGGAAGGTGTCTTTGGGCCCGGGCAACCGGCCTTTAAAATCCCTCTCCGACATCATCAAGGGCAAAGAAGGGCGTTTCCGCCAAAATTTACTGGGCAAACGCGTTGATTATTCGGGCCGGTCCGTTGTCGTGGTCGGCCCCAAGCTCAAGCTCCATCAATGCGGCCTTCCTAAAGAGATGGCTTTGGAGCTTTTCAAGCCTTTTTTACTGGGCGAGCTCATCAAGCGCCACAGCGTCACGCTTAAGGCCGCCAGGAAAATGCTGGAAAAGGCCACGGCCGAAGTCTGGGATATCCTGGCTGATCTGACCAAAGATCATTTGGTGCTTTTAAACAGAGCGCCGACTCTTCACCGGCTTTCCATTCAGGCTTTTGAGCCGGTTTTAGTCGAGGGTAAAGCCATCCAGCTTCATCCTTTAACCTGCCCCGCCTTCAACGCGGACTTTGACGGAGATCAGATGGCGGTTCACGTTCCGCTTTCCTATGAATCTTTAATGGAAGCGAGGCTTCTAATGCTCTCCTCCCGCAATATTTTTTCTCCGGCCTCAGGCCGGCCAATCGCCCAGCCCAGCCAGGACGTTATTTTAGGGCTTTGCTATCTGACCAAGCCGAAGGCGGGAGTCATGGGCGAGGGCAGATGCTATTCGTCCGTGGATGAAGTGATCGCCGCTTTTCAGCGGGGGTTCACTTTGCCCAACGCCAAAATAAAAATCATGGGTTTCAATAAACTTGACGAAGAGCAGCTGGCGCTGGAACAAAAAATGGATCCGAAGCTGTGGAAAGACTGGACCACGGTCGGCCGCGCTATTTTCAACGCGGTAATTCCCAAGGAGATGGGTTACGTCAACCAAACGATTGATAAAAAGACGCTGGGCGGCATTATCTTGGAGTGTTACCGGACTTTGGGGCATTATCGGACCGTCCAGCTTTTGGATGAGGCAAAAAATCTCGGATACCGTTATTCGACTTATTACGGGGTGAGCATTTCCATTTCGGACATGCTGGTGCCGAAAGTCAAAAAGGAGATCGTGCGCCGGGCTCAGGACAAGGTCAAGGAAATCGAGCGCCAATCCAAAGCCGGAGCCATCACCGAAATGGAGCGCTATAACAAAGTAGTGGACATCTGGACCCACGCCACCGATCAAGTGGCGGACAACATGTTCGCCGAGATGCAATCGCGGGAAAAGATGTCGCCCCAGGAGACAGGTTCGCTTTTCAATTCGATTTTCATCATGGCTGATTCCGGAGCCCGCGGTTCGCGGGCCCAGGTCCGCCAGTTGGGCGGTATGCGCGGCCTTATGGCTAAGCCGCAAAAAAAGATCATGGGCCAGTACGGGGAAATCATCGAAACGCCGGTCATTTCCAATTTCAGGGAAGGGCTCTCTGTTTTGGAGTATTTTATTTCCACGCACGGCGGCCGCAAAGGCTTGGCCGACACCGCCTTAAAGACGGCCGACGCCGGGTATTTGACGAGGCGGCTGGTGGACGTCACCCATGACGTGGTGGTGGTGGAAGAAGATTGCGGCACGATAAACGGCATCAGGATTGCGCCCCTTTATTCCGGGGAAGAAGTCATCGAATCGCTGGAGGAAAGAATCGCGGGCCGCGTCGTTCTGGAAGACGTCCGTCTTGCCGGCGAAGGCGTCTCGCGGTTGCGGGGCCAGACAAGCAAAGAAAAAGAAGAAAAGGAAAAAATTTTGGCCAAGGCCGGCGAACTTATTGATTGGGCCAAGGCAAGGGCGATAGCCAAGTCCGACGTTCCGTTCGTGAGGGTTCGCTCGACTTTGACCTGCGAGGCAAAATACGGCGTTTGCGCGAAGTGCTTCGGCCTTTCTTTAGCCACCGGCCAAATGGTCGAGGCCGGCGAAGCGGTCGGCATCATCGCGGCCCAGTCCATCGGCGAGCCGGGAACCCAGCTTACCCTAAGGACCTTCCATATCGGCGGCACCGCGGCCCGGGTTGTTTCCAAATCACAGGCTGTTTCAGCCGCCGCCGGAACGGTTGTTTTTAAGAATATCGAGCTGCTGAAAAGAAAAAGCGGCGAGGTTTTGGTCCATTCGAGAAACAGCGAGATCGCTGTTTTCGATCCGGAAACGAAAACCGAAAAAGAAAGCCACCGCGTCCCTCATGGGGCCCGCCTCAAAGTCAAAAATTCGGAGAAGGCGCCGGCCGGAACGCTTTTGGCCGAGTGGGATCCTTACGCCCTGCCCATTATGTCGAAAGTGGAAGGCCAAGTCCGCTATGAAGATATCGAGGAAGGCATCACGACTCATGAGGAGAAAAACAAAATTACCGGACTGACCGAGCGGCGCATTATCGAACATCGCGAACAAAGAAAACGGCCGAGAATCATCGTGGCGGATCACAAGGGCAAGGAACTTGACGCCTATACCCTGCCGGTGGACACCATCATCGTGACGGCCGACGGCGAGCCGGTCGGGCCGGGCGATATTCTGGCAAAAATTCCCCTTGAAGTAAGCATCACCCGCGACATCACCGGGGGGCTGCCCCGCGTTTCCGAGCTTTTTGAGGCGAGAAGGCCGAAAAATTCAACCGTCATTTCGGAGATTGACGGCGTGGTTTCTTTGGGCACCACGGCCAAGGGCGGCCAGAAAGTGATCGTCAGAAACGAGGAAACCGACGTTGTCTGCGAATACAGCATTCCTCAGGGCAAACACCTTATGGTTTACGAAGGAGACCGCGTCGGGGTCGGCGAGGCTTTGACCGACGGCCCTATCAATCCCCACGATATCCTGAGGGTCAAGGGCCTCAAGGAATGCCAGGAATATCTTGTCTGCGCCATTCAGGAGGTTTACCGGCTCCAAGGCGTGATGGTCAACGACAAGCATATCGAGCTTATCGTGCGCGAGATGCTGGAAAACGTGCGAATAACCAAAGCCGGCGCAACGCATCTATTGGTGGGCGAAATCGTCAATCGTTTTGAATTTGAAGAGGAAAACGAGCAGGCGATCAAGGCCAAAAGGGAGCCGGCCGAAGCCCAGGTGGTGCTTTTGGGCATCACTAAAGCGGCGCTTTCGTCGAGAAGCTTTATTTCCGCGGCCAGCTTTCAGGAAACAACCAGGGTTTTGACCGACGCGGCCGTCAGCGGCAAGTTGGATTTCCTGCGGGGACTCAAAGAAAACGTCATTATCGGGCGTTTGATTCCGGCCGGCACGGGCCTCGCCGCCAGACAGCAGGCAGCGCTGGAGCACAAATGAAAATTTTACCAGGTAAAATTTTCGTTAGTTGTTTGTCGTTAGTTGTTTGTCGTTTTGCGATTAACAACCAACGACCGACGACCAACGAATCACGCGCCGACGAGCGCCGCGAGGAGGCGTAGATGCCGACCACCAGCCAACTTTTAAGAATTTTCCGCAGTAAGCGCGCCTACCGTTCCAAGTCGCCGGCTCTGCGCGAATGTCCTCAGCGCCGCGGGGTTTGCCTGCGTGTTTACACCACCACGCCGAAAAAACCGAACTCCGCTCTGCGCAAGGTGGCCCGCGTCAAGCTGACCTCCGGCATAGAGGTGACGGCCTATATCCCGGGCATCGGCCACAATCTTCAGGAACACTCGATCGTCTTGGTGCGCGGCGGCCGGGTAAAAGATCTTCCTGGGGTGCGCTATCATATCATCCGGGGCGTTTTCGACTGCAGCGGCGTCGATGGCCGCCGGCAGGGCCGCTCCAAATACGGGGCCAAGCAGCCCAAGGAAACGGCAGCCGGCAAAACGGCCGCGGCGCCGGCCGGGGCAGGAGCTACAAAGTGAATATTGAATATGGAATATTGAATATTGGGAAGAATAAAAAATTTCTCCAATATTCTACATTCAACATTCTACATTCACCCCTTTCTTGGAGGTTTTATGCCTAGACGATCCATAGAACGCCGTCCCCCGCCTCAATCGGACGTGCGGTTTTCCAGCCAACTGGTAAGCCGCCTGATCGGAAAACTGAATTTTACCGGCAAAAAAAACAAGGTCACGCGGATCGTTTACGAGGCGATGGATTTGATCAAGTCCAAAACCGGCGAGGATCCGGCTGTTGTTTTATCGCGGGGGGTTGAGAACTGCCGTCCTCTGCTTGAAACCAAGCCCCGCCAAGTCGGCGGCGCCACCTATCAAGTTCCCATCGAGGTGGATTCTTACCGGGGAGAGACGCTCGCCATGCGCTGGATTATTGACTATGCCCGCGCGAGAAAAGGCCAGCCCATGGCCATAAAAATAGCCGAAGAAATCATTCAGGCGTCGAGAAAGGAAGGCACGGCTTTTAAAAAACGCGAGGAAATGCATAAAATGGCCGAATCGAACAGGGCGTTCGCCCATTACCGATGGTGAAAGAATGACGCGGCGACGGGGAGACGCGGTGACGCGGGGAAAGTTTGGTTTTGGATTTTTTAATCTCCGCGTCCCCGCGTCCCCGTGTCTCCGAGTCAGGAGCATCGGTGGCTAGACAATTCCCTCTCGAAAAAGTCCGCAATATCGGCATTATCGCCCACATTGACGCCGGCAAAACAACGACCACGGAGCGCGTTCTTTTTTATACGGGACGCATCCATAAAATCGGCGAAGTTCATGAAGGAACGACCACCACGGACTGGATGCCGCAGGAGAGGGAGCGCGGCATCACCATCACCTCAGCCGCGACTTATGTGACATGGAAGGATTGTCATCTCAACATTATTGACACTCCCGGCCATGTGGATTTTACGGCCGAAGTGGAACGAAGCTTGAGGGTGCTTGACGGCGCCATCATTGTTTTTGACGGGGTGCAGGGCGTCGAGCCCCAATCGGAGACGGTGTTCAGGCAGGCCGACAAATACAATGTTCCCCGGCTTTGCTTTATCAACAAAATGGATAGAATCGGGGCCGATTTTTATATGTCGGTAAAATCCATCAAGGATCGCCTGGGGGCCAATTGCTCGCCCGTGTCCCTGCCGATCGGCGCCGAAGAAAATTTTCGCGGCATCATTGATTTGATCGCCATGAAAGCGGTTTATTGGGACGACAAGGAAGGCGCCAAATATCATGCCGAGGAGATCCCCTCGGACCTTGTTGATTCAGCGAAAAAATGGCGTGATGGTCTGCTCGAAAAAGTGTCGGAATTCGATGATGCCTTGCTGTCGAAATATATCGAGGGCAAAGCCGTCGAGGAAAGCGAAATCAAGGCGGCCGTCAGGAAAGGGACGCTGACGGGAAATTTTTTTCCGGTTTTTGCCGGAGCCGCCTATAAAAACAAAGGCGTTCAGCCGCTTTTGGACGGGGTCTGCGATTTTCTGCCGAATCCCTCGGATATTCCGCCGACCAAAGGCAAGGATCCCGATACCGACCGGGAGATTGTGCGCAAAATTGACGATCAAGAGCCTTTCTGCGCTCTCATCTTCAAGATTCAGACGGATCCATATGTCGGGAAGCTTTCGTATTTCAGAGTCTATAGCGGCGAACTGACAACGGGTATGATGGTCTACAATACGCGCCGCAGCACGACCGAGCGCATCGGCCGGCTTTTAAGGATGCACGCCCAGCATCGCGAGGAAATCAAAGAAGTCCGAACCGGCGATATCGCGGCGACCGTGGCCATGAGAAATGCGTCAACGGGCGATACGATTTGCCTTGAAAACAGTCCCATAGTGCTTGAAGAAATCAAGTTCCCAGACACGGTCATATCGGTGGCCATCGAGCCCAAAACCAAAGCGGACGAAGAAAAGCTCGGCGTTGCTTTGATGCGGCTGGCCGAAGAGGACCCGACCTTTCGGGTTAAACGCGATCAGGAAACGGCCCAGACGATCATTTCAGGAATGGGCGAGCTTCATCTTGAAATTTTGGTTGACCGCATGAAGCGGGAATTCAGCGTTCTGGCCAATATCGGCAAGCCCATGGTGGCTTACAAGGAGACGATTAAAAAGAAGGTTCAGCAGGAAGGCAAGTATATCCGCCAAACCGGGGGCCGCGGGCAGTATGGTCATGTCTTTTTGGAAATCGAGCCGCGCGAGCGCGGCGCAGGACTTCTTTTTGAGAGCAAGATTTTCGGCGGCGTGGTCCCGCGGGAATACGTGCCCGCGGTTGAGAAAGGCGTCAAGGAAGCCGTGGATGAGGGGGCTCTGGCCGGATACCCCATCGTTGATCTGCATGTAACCCTGGTGGACGGTTCCTACCATGAAGTGGATTCGTCGGAAATAGCTTTTAAAATCGCTTCAGCCATGGCTTTGAGGGCTGGCTGCAAGAACGCCAACCCGGTGCTTTTGGAGCCCATTATGAAATTCGAGGTGTCTACGCCCGAAGATTACATGGGCGACGTCATTGGGGATTTGAATTCGCGCCGGGCCAAGGTGCTCGACATGCAGACCCGCGGG
Source organism: Elusimicrobiota bacterium (assembly GCA_016209025.1). Taxonomy (GTDB): domain Bacteria; phylum Elusimicrobiota; class Elusimicrobia; order JACQPE01; family JACQPE01; genus JACQWW01. Next base: position 16,230 of record JACQWW010000079.1, read on the forward strand.
AATGCTAAAATAATACGCGGCACTGTGCCTCTTGCCGAAATGTTCGGCTACGCCACGACAGTGCGCAGCCTTTCCCAAGGCCGGGCGTCGTTTAATTTGGAGCCGTCTCACTATGAAGAGGTTCCCCGCCCGATCCAGGAAGCTATTGTTGCCAAAGCGGCCGGGGATAAAAGATAAGTCCGACAGGTCGGACAGGTTAAAGGAGGAAAAACAAAATGGCAAAAGGAAAGTTTGAGCGGACGAAACCACATGTCAATGTGGGCACTATCGGACACGTTGATCACGGGAAGACTCTGCTTACATCCGCGATCACCAAGGTGCTGGCAAAGAAAGGATTTTCACAGGCCAAGGAATACGCCGACATCGCCAAGGGCGGCGTAGTGCGCGACGCTTCGAAGATTTTGACCGTGGCGGTTGCCCATGTGGAATATGAGACTCAAAATCGCCATTATGCCCATATTGACTGTCCCGGGCACGCCGACTACATTAAAAACATGATCACCGGCGCGGCTCAGATGGACGGCGCCATTTTAGTGGTGAGCGCCCCCGACGGCCCAATGCCGCAGACAAGAGAGCACGTGCTTTTGGCCCGGCAGGTCAATGTGCCCCATATCGTCGTTTTTTTGAACAAATGCGATCTTGTCGACGACAAAGAGCTTCTTGATTTGGTGGAAATGGAGGTTCGTGATCTTTTGAAAAAATATGAGTTCCCAAGCGAAAAGATCACCATCATCCGCGGCAGCGCCATGAAAGCCCTGGCCGGCGACACGGGCGAGCTCGGAGAGCCCGCTATTTGGAAGCTTGTGGAGGCTTTGGACGCGAGCATCCCCGAGCCCAAGCGCGACGTGGACAAGCCGTTTTTGATGGCGGTTGAGGATGTTTTTTCGATCACGGGCCGCGGCACGGTCGCCACGGGCCGGGTCGAACGCGGCAAGGTCAAGATCGGAGACACTCTGGAGATCGTGGGAATCCAGGAGACGAAAAAGACCGTGGCCACCGGCGTCGAGATGTTTCAAAAGACGCTTGACGAAGCCATTGCCGGCGACAATATCGGGGTGCTTTTGCGCGGCATCGAGAAAGACGGCGTGGAGCGGGGGCAGGTTTTGGCGGCCCCGGGTTCCATTACCCCGCACAAGGTTTTCAAGGGACAGATCTATGTCTTGAACAAGGACGAAGGCGGCCGTCATACGCCGTTTTTTAAAGGCTACCGGCCGCAGTTCTATTTCAGGACAACCGACGTGACCGGCGAGGTCGAGCTTCCTGCCTCGGTCGAGATGATCATGCCCGGCGACAATATAGAGATCACTGGGCGGCTTATTTCGCTTATCGCCATGGAGAAAGGCGTACGCTTCGCCATCAGAGAGGGCGGCAAAACAGTCGGCGCCGGAGTGGTGTCGGATATCATCGAATGAAGCTGGAATATAGAATGTGGAATATAGAATATTGGAGCAAGAAAGACCTCTTTGTTTTCCTACATTCAACATTCAATATTCAATATTCTGAGTAATTCTATGACAGCGAAGGAAGGCAAAGAAAAATCGTCGGCTGCGGAAGCGGCCGCCAAAGCCGTTTTACCGTCGGAGCAGCACATCCGCATCAGGCTGCGCTGTTACGATCACAAGATGCTCGATGAGTCGGTTGAAAAAATTGTGGCGACGGTGCGGCGCACCGGCGGGGTGATCATAGGGCCCGTTCTTTTGCCCACCAAGCGCAAGCTTTACACGGTGCTGCGTTCCCCTCATGCGGACAAAAAATCAAGGGAACAGTTCGAGTTGCGCATTCATAAACGGCTGATTGATCTTAAAGAGCCGACGCCGAGAACGATCGACGAATTGATGAAACTTGATCTGCCGCCCGGCGTGGACGTGGAAATCAAACTATGAAAATTTTACCCGGTAAAATTTTCAGGTGCGCAAGAACATCTGACCCGTCAGACATGTCTGACTCGTCTGACAAGTCTGACGCGCGTGCGTTTAATTTTTTGCGAAGCGAGGAATTCCATGGCTGAAGAAGCGCAGCAAACAGCGATTCCTCGGCCAACCCCGAAGCTTAAGGCCATTCTTGCCAAGAAAATCGGCATGACCCAGGTATTTGATGATCGCGGCTTGGCGCACGGCGCCACCGAGCTGGCGGCCGGGCCGTGCCATGTCGCAGCCGTCAAGACGAAGGATAACGACGGCTATACGGCTTTGACTTTGGGTTTTGACGGCATTGATGAAAAATCCGCGGGTAAACCTCTGTCAGGAATGTTCAAAAAGTCCGGCATTCCACCCGTTTCCTTGTTGAAAGAAGTGCGGCTTAGCGGCATCGAGGGCTGGCAGCCCGGGCAAACGGTACAGCTCGATGGAATGTTTGCGCCGGGCGATTATATTGATGTCTGCGGCGTTTCCAAAGGCAAAGGTTTTGCCGGCGGCGTAAAGCGATGGGGTTTCCACGGCGGACCAAAAACCCATGGCCAATCCGACCGTCATCGGGCGCCCGGTTCTTTAGCGGCGCGGCGTTCCCTGGGCCGGGTCATGCCTGGAAAAAAGATGGCCGGGCATATGGGCGCCCGTAATATCGTTGTTCAAAAATTGGAAGTTTTAAAGGTTGACGGCGTCAACAACCGGCTTTTTATCAAAGGCGCCGTGCCCGGGGCGCCGGGCAATTATGTTTTGGTCAAAGAAACCGTCAAACGCAGAAAGCACCGCATAGAGGCTGCGCCGTCTCTCAAGGCATCGAAGAAAAGGAAGGCCGCTCCGGCTAAAAAATGACGATAAACAAGAAGCAGGAAAATGGAACTTGATATTCTCGATCTAAAAACAGGCGAGCCGAGCGGGCAAAAGGCGGTTGTGCCTGAAGGGCTGGCCGCGGTCAAGGTCAACATCGCTTTAATACATGAAACGGTTACGGCTTACGCAAATAATTGGCGGCGCGGGACACATTCGACTTTGACGCGCAGTGAAGTGCAAGGCGGCGGTAAAAAGCCGTGGAAGCAAAAGCATACGGGCCGGGCGCGCTCCGGTTCAAACCGGTCGCCGCTTTGGAGAAAAGGCGGCATTATTTTTGGGCCCAAACCGAGAGATTACAGCGTCTATCCGAGCCGGGCAAAGCGCCGGCTTTCTTTTGTCCAAGCCGTGGCCTGCCGCCTTGCCGCCGGCGCCGTCCTCCAGCTCCTTCTAGTATCGGCTTTAAACAAGGAATTTCTCCGGGCCTCGCGCAATCTTGAAGCCTTAAGCGTGCGGTCTTGCGAGACGATTTGCGCCGGAGATATTCTGGCGGCAAAAACCATCTTGGCAACCGACAAGGCTTGGGCCCGGATGACCGAAGGACGGTTCAATGTCAACTAGCTACGGCTGGCCGCTGTCCGTGCCTCTGATCACGGAGAAAAGCACCGCCCAAAAAGAGGATTTTCATCAATACGCTTTTGTCGTGGCCAAAGATGCCTCGAAGGGGCAGATTGCTCGTGCCGTGGAGGCCGTATTCAAGGTGCCGGTTGTTCGTGTCAGGACGCTTGCGGTGCGCGGCAAGATGCGGCGTCTTGGCCGCAATCAGGGCCGGCTGGAAGACTGGAAAAAGGCCATTGTCACCATTGCGGCGGACAAAAAAATAGATTTTGAGAAAACATGACAAATTATGCCCGTTAAATCATTTAATCCGTATACTCCCAGCCGGCGCTTCATTCAAGTGGCTGATTTTTCGGAACTTTCCAACGTTCCTCCCGAAAAATCCCTTGTCGTCGGTCTGAGGAAAAAGGCCGGACGTAATAACACGGGTCAGGTTATGGTGCGCCATCGAGGCGGCGGCGCCAGGCAGGCTTATCGGGTTATTGATTTCAAGCGCCGCGATTTTTGGGGCGTGCCGGCCAAAGTGGCCACGATAGAATATGATCCAAACCGCAACGCCCGAATCGCCAAGCTTCATTATGCCAACGGCGCCAAAAGATACATTCTGCATCCGGCAGGCATCCGGCTCGAAGATATTCTCCATAACGGACCAGATGCTCCCATTAGACCCGGCAACGCCCTGCCCTTGGAATACATTCCCGAAGGAACCTACGTTCATGCCATTGAACTTCAAGCCGGCCGCGGCGCCGCGATGGCGCGCTCGGCTGGTTCGCAGGCGCAGGTGATGGCCAAGGAAGGACTTTATGTGACGCTCAGACTTCCGTCCGGAGAAACTCGGATCGTGCCCAAAAAATGCATGGCTACCGTCGGCCAAGTCGGAAACATCGAAGCCAACACGATTACGATCGGCAATGCCGGGCGCAACCGCCATCTTGGTTGGCGGCCTTATGTGCGCGGCACGGCCATGAATGCGGTTGACCATCCATTGGGCGGCGGCCGCGGAAAATCAAAAGGTCATAATCATCCTCGCAGTCCCTGGAACCAAAAGTCTAAGGGTCTTAAGACGAGATCGAAAAAAGTTTGGGATTGGATGATTCTTCAGGATCGCCGGAAAACGAAAACTTTGGCGGCGCAGCAGCTGGCCGGGGGGGTGCAGGGTGGCTAGATCTTCCAAAAAAGGGCCTTTTATTGACTGGAAACTTCTTGAGAAGGTGAAGGCCTTGGTCAAATCGGGAGAAAAACGGAGCATCAAGACATGGTCGCGGACATGTTCGATCGTTCCTGATTTTGTCGGTCTTACTTTTCTGGTGCATAACGGACGCAAATTTCTTCCCGTCTATGTTACCGAACAGATGGTGGGCCACAAATTAGGCGAGTTTTCCTTTACCCGGTTTTTTAGAGGCCACGGAGAAGCGCATACGAAAGAGGCGGCGGAGAAAACATAATGGCTGAGGCTGTCGCTATCGCCCGTTTTGCCAGGCATTCGCCGAGAAAGGTGGGACAAGTCCTGCCCTTAATCAGGAGAAAAAACGCCGAAAAGGCGCTTACCACACTGGAGTTTATGCCCAGGCGGGCCGGGATATTTGTTTACCAGACCTTGAAATCAGCTGTTCATAACTTAGGCGGCAAACTGGGTAAAAAGATCGAGCCGAAGGAGGCATGGATAAAGAGCTGTTCCGTCGGCCCGGGCCCGCATTTGAAAAGGATCAGAGCCGGCAGTATGGGCCGCGCCATGCCTTATAAACACAAAACATGTCATTTAACGATTATTGTGACGGACGTTCCATGAATTGCGGCCAGAGGGTGGAATTTTAGTGGGCCAAAAAGTTCATCCTAATGCCACGCGCCTCGGTTATATTCATGATTGGGATTCGCGGTGGTTTCCTTTAAAGGACGCTCCCCGGCTGATTGCCGAAGACGCCATGATTCGCCGGTTGGTTACGGAAAGATTCAAGTTCGCTTCAATCGGAAAAGTCGTCATCGAGCGCGCCGGAAATTTTCTGCGGGTTATTCTGCATACCGCAAGGCCCGGCATGGTCATCGGCCGGCGCGGCGTGGATATCGAGGGTTTGAAAACCCTGCTTGAGGACAGGACGGGGAGAAAAGTGTTCGTCAACGTGCTGGAAATTAAAAATCCGGATGCCGACGCCGCGCTCGTGGCGGAAAGCATCGCTTTTCAATTGGAGCGCCGCGTCAATCACCGGCGCGCCATGAAGCGCGCCATCGAGCGGGCCAAGAGCCTCAGGGTGCTGGGCATCAAGATCATGTGCAGCGGCCGCTTGGGCGGCGCTGAGATCGCCCGATTCGAATGGCTCAAAGAAGGGCGCGTTCCGACTTCGGTGTTCAGGGCGGACGTGGACTACGGCACAGCCGAAGCCAAAACGGTCATGGGCAAAGTCGGCATCAAGGTTTGGATTTTTAAAAAGGAATACTTCACCAAAACAAAAGAGGATTTGATCAACGAAATCAAAAAAACCAAAGCCCAAGAGACGGATATCGCGCAGAAGGAAGAGGCCCCCTTGGCGACCCTGGCCGTGGCAGCCGAAGAGAAGCCGCCGTCCAGCCAGGCGGTCAAGCCCGAAGATTCCAAAAACGAAGGCAAGGTGTAAGAAATGTTGATGCCTAAGCGCGTCAAATACCGGAAATCCCATAAACCGGCCTTGAAAGGATACGCTTCCAACGCCAATCGGATCGCTTTTGGCGAATGGGGCTTGAAATCCGTGGGCCGCGGGTATTTGACGGCCAGGCAGATCGAGGCGGCGCGTCTGGCCATCACCCGTTCCTTGAAAAAAGGGGGGAAGTTCTGGATACGCGTTTTCCCCGACCGCTCGATTACCAGAAAACCGGCTGAAACCCGCATGGGCAAAGGCAAAGGTGAGCCTTCATACTGGTGCTGCGTCGTCAAGCCGGGCCGGATGTTGTTTGAGATAGAAGGAATTTTAGAGGACTCGGCCAAAGAAGCTTTAAGGCTGGCCAGCCATAAATTGCCTTTTCCTTCGGTTGTGGTCAAGAGGGAGGCGTTTTGAAAATGGATAAATTTTTATGAAACGCAAAGAACGGGAGGCCTTGCGCGCCCTTTCCGTGGAAGAGCTCGACAGCGAGCTTGTTAAAAGAAGCAAAGAGCTTTTTGAGCTTGAATTTCATAAAGCGCTGCGTCAGGCCAAAAATCCCCTGCGTGAGCGTTTTTTGCGGCGGGAAAAAGCCGCGATCTTGACTTGGCTCGGCCAAAAACGCCAAAACGCCGGACGCGTCCCGGCGGATAACGGCGATGTCAAGCCGGCGATAGCGGCGCAATGAACATGGTCAATCAAATGAGTGCTAAAGTTTCGGCAATGGCCGGCGGGCAGCGCAAAAAGCGCACGGGAAAGGTGATTTCGGACAAGATGAACAAAACCCGGGTTGTTGAAGTGGTGATTTCGCTGCGGCACCATTTATATGAAAAGGTGATGCGGCATAAAAAACATTACTATGCGCACGACGAAAATAACGAATCAAAATTGGGCGATCGCGTCTTGATCGCCGAGACGAGACCGCTTTCGAAACTCAAGCGCTGGCGTGTCGTTAAAATTTTAGTCAAAGCCGGCCGCGCCGGGCCAAGCGAAACATAAAATGGTTCAGCTTCGTTCGATGCTTCAGGTGGCGGATAATACGGGCGCCAGGAAATTGATGGTATTTCATGTCGCCGGAGGCTCGCAAAGGCGCTACGCCTCTTTAGGCGATATCGTCGTCGGCTCCGTCAAGGCAGCCGCGCCCGATGCAGCCGTGAAAAAGGGCGAGGTCGTCAAGGCTGTTGTCGTGCGCGTCAGCCATGCCTGCCGGCGTCCCGACGGCAGCCGCGTGCGCTTTGATGATAATGCCGGCTGCCTTATTGACGATGCCGGCAATCCGAGAGGGACCAGGGTTTTCGGGCCGGTGGCCCGCGAACTGCGCGATAAAAATTTTTTAAAAATCATTTCTCTCGCTCCTGAGGTGGTATGAAGGCTGGAATATAGAATGTTGAATATTGAATATAGGAACACAGGCGGTCTTTTTTCTTCCCTATATTCCATATTCCATATTCCATATTCTCGGCAACACGAGGCATTCCAATGGCTTTAGGCATTAAAAAGAAGGATACGGTGGCGGTGCTTTCCGGCGAGGATAAGGGTAAGCGCGGTGAAGTGGTCAGGATTTTTCCGGATAAAGGCCGGGCCGTCGTTGCCAAGATCAATCTTGTCAAAAAACACGTGCGCCCGACTCGCGAAAAGAAGGGCGGCATCGAAACAATCGAGGCGCCGATCGCCCTGTCAAAGCTTCAGCTGATTTGCCCGAAATGCAGTCAGCCTATAAGGCCGAAAATGCAATTTTTAGCCGACGGCACAGGCATGCGGGTTTGCCGCAAATGCGGAGAGCAAATCCTGTGAAAATTTTGCCAAGAACGTCCGACCCGTCAGACCTGTCCGACATGTCAGACATGTCGGATGAGCGGAGCGAGGCGTAAGGTGGCTGAAAAAACCCACGAAAAACCGACGACCGCGGTTCCCAAGGACTATATCCCGCGGCTCAAGGCCCTTTATAAAGCGGTGGCAGTCGAGGAAATTAAAAAGAGGTTCAACTTGAGCAATCCGTGGCAGGCGCCGAGGCTTCAGAAAATCGTCATCAATATGGGCGTAGGCCAGGGCAAGGAAGACGTGAAATATTTTGACCAGATCAAGGAAGACCTTGCCCAGCTTGCCGGCCAGGCGCCGGCTGTCCGCCGGGCCAAAAAATCCATTGCCGGATTTAAAATCCGCCAGGGCCAGCCGATCGGCCTTACGGTGACGCTTCGGGGCAGCCGCATGTGGGAGTTTTTAGACCGCATGACCACCATCGCCTTGGCCCGCATCAGGGATTTCCGGGGACTCGATCCGCGGGCTTTTGACAAGCAAGCCAATTATAATCTCGGCATCCGCGAGCACCATATTTTCCCGGAAGTCAATCTTGAACGTTCACCCCGGGCTCACGGCATGAATATCACCATCGTCACTTCAAGCAAAGACTGGGCCCAAGTTCAGGCAACGCTTGAACTTTTAGGATTGCCGTTCAGAAAGGCAGGCAAAAAATGAAAATTTTTCGGGAGGAATTTTAGTGGCCACAACCGCTTGGGTGGTAAAATCAAAAAGGAAACCGAAATTCGCTGTTCGCGCCAGAAACCGCTGCTTATTGTGCGGCAGGCCGCGGGCCATTTATCGGGATTTCGGTCTGTGCCGCATTTGCTTCCGCCGATTGGCGCATCGGGGGGAGATCCCCGGGGTCAAAAAGGCAAGCTGGTAACTCAAAGGGAGAATGTTGAATGTTGAATATAGAATATAGAATGAAAAAAACGAGAGATAAAAGCCATTTTTGCATTTTGTGTTTCCGTTTCCGTCCTACATTCTACATTCCATATTCTACATTCGAGGTCTAAAAAATGGATCCCATAAGCGATATGCTTACGCGCATGAGGAATGCCTTGAAAGCCAAAAAAGAGATTGTTGAAATTCCACACTCGCGTATAAAAAGGGAGATTGCCCGGATTTTGCGGGAAGAGGGCTATATCTCGAATTTTAGAGTATTCGAGGACGGAAAGGCGGGCATACTTAAAATACTTTTGCGTTATACGAAAGAAAAAGAACCGGCGATTTTTAAGATTGAGCGGGTTTCCAGGCCTTCCTGCCGGGTATATTGCAATTGGAGGGGCATGGGGGGTGTCCGGCAAGACATGGCAACCATGATTCTTTCTACGCCGAAAGGCGTCGTGACGGCGCGCCAAGCCAAGGACTTAAAGATCGGCGGTGAGGTTCTGTTGAAGGTATGGTAACAAAGGGAGAATGTTGAATGTTGAATGTTGAATATAGGATGAAAACAACGAGGGAGGAAAGCCGTTTTTGTATTTTTCATTCCTGTCCTACATTCTACATTCCATATTCTACATTCGAGGTATTCCAATGAGCCGTTTGGGTAAAAAACCCGTTATTTTACCTTCGGGCGTCGAGGCGCTCATTAATGCCGAAGCCCGCCTTATCGGGATGAAGGGGCCCAAGGGCGCGCTTGAGTGGAAATACCCCGGCGGCATAAACGTTCAGAAAATCCAGGACGCTTCCGGGGTCAGGCTGCGCATCGAACCTCAAAAATTACCCCAGGCGGCAAAAGAAATTGACCGCAGGATCAAGGCGGCTTGGGGACTGGCGCGTTCCCGCATCGAGGCCATGGTTCATGGGGTGGCGCAGGGTTTTTCCAAAACCCTTGAAATTCACGGCGTCGGATTCAAAGTTAAACAAGAAGGCCGGCAGCTGGTTTTTTCATTGGGCTCGACTCATCCGATCGTCTATCAAATGCCGGCCGGCATAAACGCCGGCATTGACTCCAAGCAGACGCAGCTGATTATTTCCGGCTGCGATAAGGAACTGGTCGGTTCGGCGGCAAGCGCCCTGCATGCCCTGAAGCCTCCGGAGCCTTATCAAGGCAAGGGCGTCAGATATTCAGGTGAATACATAATCCGCAAGGCCGGTAAAACAGCGGCGGCGGCCGGCGCCGGAGCAACCAAGAAATGAAAATAGAGGTGAAAGGGTGAAACGAGATCGCAGGTTGGCGCGAAAGATGCGGGTGGCCAAGAAGATTCGCGGCACTCAATCGCGGCCGCGCTTGTCCGTCGTTTTGACCTTAAAGCACACTTATGCGCAGATGATTGACGACGACGCGGGACATACTTTGGCGTCGGCTTCTTCGTTGTCTGGCGAGCTTTCGGGCGCTTTGAAGCATGGCGACAATGTGGCGGCGGCGGTGGTGGTGGGCCAAATACTTGCCAAAAAAGCCTTGTCGGCCGGCATTAAAACAGTTGTTTTCGACCGGGGGCGGCGCCGTTTCCATGGACGCGTCCGGGCTTTGGCAGAGGCAGTGCGGCAGGGAGGGCTCAATTTTTAATTTCAAACGAAGCGAGGTTTAAGGTGGCAGAAAAAGACGAGCAGCTTGCAATGACGCCGGAAGTCGCCGCGAACGGCGAGCCGGAGTTGGAGAAATTAGATTTGGAAAAAGAGGAGATACCAGCGCCGGTTGAGCCGGCCGCCGCGGCCAACATCGTTTTAAAAGAAACGGTGGTGGCGATCAACCGCGTCACTAAAGTCGTCACCGGGGGGAAACGCATGGCTTTCACCTCCTTGCTTGTCGTCGGCGACGGCTGCGGGCAGGTCGGCATCGGCAAGGGCAAGGCGCGGGACGTTCAAATGGCGATAATCAAAGCGGCGTATCAGGCCAAGAAACACCTGCATAAAGTGTCGCTGGTTGATACGACTATTCCCCATTCTATCGTCGGGATCTTCGGGGCGGCCCGCGTTCTTCTTCGGCCGGCGGCCCCGGGCACCGGGGTCATCGCCGGCGGGCCGGTTCGAGCCGTTCTTGAGGCTTGCGGCGTTAAAGATATTTTGACGAAAAGTCTTGGAACATCCAACGTATATAACGTCGTTTACGCCACCTTGGACGGCTTGAAGCGCCTGGATACAAAAGAAAGCGTCGCAAAACGCCGGGGAAAAAAATCGGAAGAAATATGACCTCTAAGCCGCCTCCAGTCGTCAACCTTTCCAATTTGCGGCCGGCCAAAGGTTCCCGGCACCGCCGCAAGCTCCTGGGCCGCGGCGAAGGGTCCGGCCACGGGCAAACGGCGACGCGCGGCATGAAGGGCCAGGGATCGCGTTCCGGAGATACCAGAATGATGGGTTTTGAGGGCGGGCAGATGCCGCTTCTCAGACGCGTGCCCAAGCGCGGCTTTAACAATGCGGTTTTTCGCCGGTCATGGGCCGTCGTCAATTTGGAGACCATTGAAAAAAATTTTCAATCGGGCGACACGGTTGATCCGGTTCGTCTGCGTCAGCGCGGCATTCTTCGCCCCGGCGGCGCTGCGGTGAAGATTCTGGCTCAAGGACGGCTGACTAAAAATCTGGCCGTGGAGGCGCACGCCGCCAGCCGGCAAGCTCAAGAGGCGATCATCAAAGCCGGCGGCACTTTGAAAATTCTTAAATAATGGACCAAATCGTCAATCTTTTTAAAATTCCGGATTTACGGCGCCGTCTGCTTTTTAGCGCCGGAGCCCTGGCGGTTTACCGTATCGGCGCCGCCATTCCTTTGCCCGGCATCAATACCGAGGCTCTGCGCGTGCTTTTCGAGCAGCACCGCGGTTCTTTTTTGGGTTTTTTGGACATTTTTTCCGGAGGGGCGTTGTCCAAGTTTTCCATTTTAACGCTGGGCACCATTCCTTATATCAACTCCTCGATCATCATGAGCCTGCTTCAAGGCGCCCATGTCATCCCCTGGCTTGAAAGGATTTCGCGCGAAGGAGAGACCGGGCGCAAGAGAATCCAGCAGATCACCAGATACCTGACCGTCTGCCTGGCTTTGTTTCAATCGTTCGCCATTGCCATCGGATTTTCCAGCACTCAGGGGCCGGGCAGCGCGCCTATTATCATGAATGCGACCATGGGTTTTTACCTGATGACGGCCTTAACCTGGACGGCCGGAGCCATTTTTGTCATGTGGATGGGCGAGCAGATTACGGAATTCGGGATCGGCAACGGCATTTCCCTGATCATTTTTACCGGCATCATCGCCCGTTTCCCGGCCGCGGTCAGCGATGTCGTGCGTTTGGTGCGGGTGGAGGAGTTGTCGCTTTTGCTGGCGCTTATCCTAATCGCTCTTGTCGTCGTTGTCTGCGGTCTTGTCGTCTGGGTCGAAACCGCCCAGCGCCAGATTCCCGTTCAATACGCCAAAAGAATGGTCGGCCGAAAGATGATGGGCGGAGCCAGCACTTATTTGCCGATCAAGCTCGATCCCAGCGGCGTGGTGGCCGTTATTTTTGCGTCAGCCGTGATTCAGGCGCCCATGTTTTTGAGCCAGCTCGCCCCGAATTCCGCGGTCTCGGGATTTATCCAAAAGGTTTTTGGGGGGTTTGACACGGGCCAGCCGTTATTTGCAATGCTCTTTGGCGGGCTGATCATCTTTTTTTGTTACTTTTATAATTCCATCGCCATCAATCCCCAGGATCTGGCCGAGAACCTGAAAAAGTGGGGAGGTTTTATCCCGGGAATACGGCCGGGAAAGGCCACGGCCGAATACATCGAATGGATCGTTGAGCATCTGACGCTTTTCGGGGCGCTCTTTGTGGTCGCGATCGCGGTTTTGCCGGATTGCCTGCGCCGTTTTTTTACCGCTCCGTTTTTTTTCGGGAGCACCTCGCTTTTGATCGTGGTCGGCGTGGCTTTGGATACCATCGGACAATTAGAAGCGCATCTCTTGATGCGCCATTACGAAGGTTTCATGAAGCAGGGCCGTATCAAAGGCCGCTGGTTCAACGTGGGGCAATCATGATAATGAAAAAAGAGGAGGCGTCATGAGAATTATTTTATTAGGCGCGCCGGGTTCGGGTAAAGGCACCCAGGCCGTGCGGCTTGCCGGGCGCTTTAAAATTCCTCACGTATCCACCGGGGACATTTTTCGAGATGAGATCGCCCGGCAGACGCCGCTCGGCCTTGAGGTCCAGGAATGCATCTCATCGGGACGTTTGGTTTCGGATAATTTGACGTTGAGCGTCATTTTCAAGCGTCTGGAGCGGCCCGATTGCGCGGACGGTTTCCTTCTGGATGGTTTTCCCAGGACCACGGCGCAGGCCGAGGGCTTGAGCGCCTATTTGGATAAAAAGTCGCTGAAGCTTGACCGGGTTTTTTATCTGGATGTTCCGGAAGAGGTTTTGGTCAACCGGCTTTCAGCCAGGCGGTCTTGCCCCGGCTGTCAGGCTGTTTATAATTTAGTCTCCAATGCGCCTAAAACCGCTTCGGTCTGCGATCGCTGCGGCGGCAAGCTGGTCGGCCGGGCCGACGACGAGCCCAACACCGTTAGAAAGCGCCTGATGGTTTATCAGGAGCTGACCGCCCCCCTTATCGCTTATTATAAAACCGCCGCCTCTTTTTCCGGCATTGACGCGTCGCGCTCAGTGGATGAGATAGTGGAGCAGATTTCAGCCGCCTTGGAGGAAAAGTGAGCCGGACCGCTGCGCCGGTCATCAATGTCAAAAGTAAGCGGGAAATCGCCAAAATCCGGCAGGCGTGCCGCATTGCCGCGGCGACTTTGGCCGAACTGGTCAAGATCGTCAAGCCGGGCGTGAGCACCGCCATGATTGACGAAGCGGCCCAGGATTTTCTAAGCCGTTATCCGGGCGCGCGCGCGGCTTTTTACGGCTATCGCGGTTTTCCTGGGCATGTCTGCGTTTCGATCAATGCCGAGGTTGTTCACGGAGTTCCGCGAAAGAACCGAATAGTGCGCGAGGGGGACCTGGTCAGCCTCGATTGGGGCGTAAGCTATGACGGGTTTTTCGGAGACTGCGCCGCCACTGCGGCCGCCGGCCGAATCAGCGAATCAGCCGAGCGCCTCGTGGCTCTGACCAGACAGTGCCTTGACAGGGCCATAAATGTCGTCAAGCCGGGGGCGGCGGTGGGCGATATCGGCCATGCCATTCAAAGCCATGCCCAATCAAACGGCGCCAATGTCATCAGGGATTATGTGGGACATGGAATCGGCCGCAGCCTTCATGAAGAGCCGGCCATTCCCAATTGGGGAGAGCCGGGCAAAGGGGCCAGGCTCATAGCCGGCATGACGATCGCCGTCGAGCCGATGGTGACGCTGGGCAGCGGCGCCGTTCAAACGGACGGCGACGGATGGACCGCGAAAACCAAAGACAACGCCCTGACGGCTCATTTTGAGCACACTCTTTTGGTCACGGATGAGGCGGCGGAGATTTTAACGCTTAACGGACACTTAAATGACTAAAGAGGAGAAAATTATTTTGGAAGGGGTCGTAACGGAAGCTTTGCCCAACGCCATGTTCCGGGTTAACGTGGGCAATAATCGCATCTGCCTGGCGCATGTTTCCGGTAAAATGCGCATGCATTTTGTGCGGATTTTGCCTGGAGACAAAGTGCGCGTCGAGCTTTCTCCCTATGATTTGACGCGCGGCCGCATCACCTATAGATTGGAATGAGGAAAATTTTACGATGTGCTCATCGAATATCCGACCCGTCAGACCTGTCAGACATGTCCGACGATCGAAGCGAGGTGTAATGTGAAGGTTCGCAGTTCGATCAAGCCGATTTGCCAGAAATGCAAGGTGATTCGGCGCCACGGAGTCGTAAGGATAATTTGCAAAAATCCAAGGCACAATCAGAGGCAAGGATGAAAGCGAGAATGTGGAATGTTGAATATGGAATATTGGGGAGGAATGACTTTCTATTTCTTCCAGCATTCAACATTCAATATTCAATATTCACGTTCATGAATTTTGTCAATGGAGGTTTAAATGGCTAGAGTAGCCGGCGTTGACTTGGCCGCTCATAAACGGGTGGATGCGGCTTTGATCCGTATCTACGGGATCGGACCGAACAATGTCCGCGTTATTTTAAAAAACGCCCAAATACCCGGCGAGACCCGCGTTAAAAATTTGAACGAAGCCCAATTGGCGGCTCTTAACGCGGTTATCGCCAAAGATTTTCGCGTTGAGGGCGAATTGCGCCGGGATATTGAAGCCGATATCCGCCGCTATATTGAAATCGGATGCTATCACGGCCAGCGTCACCGCCGCAATCTGCCGGTCCGCGGGCAGAGAACGCGCACTAATGCCCGCACCAGGCGCGGTTCAAGGCGGACGGTGGGAGCCGTCAAGCCGGGCATCAAAGAGGCGCCTGCCCAGCCGGCTGCTTCCAAACAACCGGCCAAGAAGCCATGAAAATTTTACAGTGAGGTGCTTTAATGGCAACTGAGAGAAAACCTGAATCAGGACCTTCAAGACGCCAAGACAGGCGCAAGTTCGGCGCTATCGAGCAGGCCAGGGCCTATATTCATTCGTCGTTCAACAATACGATCGTGACATTCACCGATGAGCGGGGGCAGGTGTTGATTTGGGCGAGCGCCGGCCTATGCGGTTTTAAAGGGACAAAAAAAGGCACGCCTTATGCCGCCCAAATTGCCGCCGAGCGGGTGGCCAAACGGGCTTTGGAAATCGGCGTGCGCAGCGTTTCGGTTTTTGTCAGGGGGCCGGGGCCGGGCAGGGAAGTCGCCATCCGCACGCTTCACGCGGCGGGGCTGAGAATTTTATCCATCAAGGATATCACACCATTGCCCCACAACGGCTGCCGGCCGCCCAAAGCGAGAAGAGTATGAACGAGGTGTTTTATGTCTAATCTTCACGCGCCGGTTTGCCGGCGCTGCCGCAGAGAAGGCGCGAAGCTTTTTCTTAAGGGTGAAAAATGTTTCATTAAATGCGTTGTCGAAAAGAGGCCTTTTGCGCCGGGCCGGGCCGGCAAGTCAAGAACACGCAAAAAAACGACGGATTACGGCATTCGCCTGCGGGAAAAGCAAAAGCTTAAAAAAATGCTGGGAATCAATGAAGCTAAAATGAAGCTTTATTATGAAAGAGCCCAGCGGATGCCCGGCAGAACCGGCGAGAATCTTTTAAAACTCGTGGAGATGAGGCTCGACAACGTTGCACGGCGCCTTGGGCTGGCCACCAGTCCCAGGTTTGCCAGGCAGTTGGTCGGCCACGGCCATGTTTTAATCGGCGGCAGGCGCATAACGGTTCCTTCCTATGAGGTCAAGCCTGGAGACATTCTGGAGCTTAAAGGCTTGAAGAATAATTTTTTTGTGGATCTTTCCCGGCAGAATTTCGAGCGCCGCGGCGGCGTTTTGCCGGGCTGGCTCAACTGGGACAGCGCTTCGCAGAAAGGCCGGGTTTTGCGTCTGCCGGAAAAAGGCGAGCTTTCTTTTCCGATTAATGATCAATATATCGTGGAGTTTTATACCCGAAGATAGCAAGAGAGAATGTCGAATGTGGAATATGGAATATGGGGTGAAAAAAAGAAAAAAAAGAAAATGCGAGGGCCGCTTTTATTCTTTTCGTCCAATATTCTACATTCCATATTCTATATTCGAGTTTTAAGAGGAGGAATGAAAACATGACTGAGGCGCCGGTTCAAATGAGCAAGGAATTAATTTTTCCAACAAGAGTGAATTTTGACAAAGAGAAGCTGACCGACAATTATGGGCGTTTTACCGTCGAGCCTTTGGAACGAGGCTGGGGCTACACGATCGGCAATTCTTTGCGCCGCATTTTGCTTTCAAGCCTTGACGGCGTCGCCGTGACCGCGGTCAAGATCGCCGGGGTCCGCCACGAGTTTACGGCCTTAAAGGGCGTCAAAGAGGACGTGCTGCATATTTTGCTTAATTTTAAGAAGCTCAGGCTCAAGCTTTTTTCCGATGGGCCGGAAATTCTTTATCTCCAAGCTGAAAAAAGCGGCGAGGTCAAGGCTTCGCAGATCAGGCAGACGCCTAACGTGGAGATTTTAAGCAAAGAATTGGCGATCGCTACGCTTGAGCCGGGCGCCAAACTGGATATCGAAATCGAAATATCACGGGGCCGCGGATACCTGCCGAGAGAGAGCAATCAACGCGAAGGCCGCGCCGCGGGATTCATCGCCGTTGATGCCTTGTTTTCACCGGTAGTCAAAGTCAATTACGATGTCGAGCACGCCCGCGTCGGCCACATTACCGATTACGATAAGCTCCTTATTGACGTCTGGACGGACAGCTCGGTGACGCCGCCCGAAGCGGTCATCAAAAGCCTCAAGATCCTTTCGGGCCTGGCCGGGACCCTGCTTGGGGCGTTGTCCGACGGCGGCAAGAAAAACAGCCCGGCCGCGGCTCCCGCGGCGGACGAGGAGACGGCTCTTCATGATGTGACGGAAGAAATCGGCAAGACCAAGACATCGGATTATTCCCAGGCTTTAAGGGACCCCAAAATCCAGGAGACCTTGAATCAGCCGATTGAAGCGCTGGAACTGGTCCCCCGGACCCTTAATTGCCTGAAAGTCGCCCACATCAAGATCATACGTGAATTAGTCCGCAAAACGGATGAAGAGCTTTTGGCGTATAAGAATTTCGGAGAGAAATCCTTGAACGAAGTCAAGGAAAGACTCAAAGAGCTGGGCTTAAATATCGGAATGAAAGCATGATTAAAACTTATGCGCGGCGCAAGCTCGGGGTCCGGCCGGCTCATCGCAAGATGATGATGAGACAGCTGGCTGTCAGCCTCATTCATCATGAAAAGATCACGACGACCGGCGCCCGGGCCAAGGAGCTCAAGGTTTACGCCGAGAGAATGATTTCACGGCTGACCAGGCTCAAAGATCCCCTGCGGCAGGCCCGGCAAGCCGCCCGGTGGCTCGCCCCGAACGGCTTGGATGTGTCAAAAAAGCTTCGTGAGACAATCGTACCCCGCTACCGCGGCAAAACCGGCGGCTACTTAAGAATCACGGCCCTGCCGCCGCGCCGCTCGGACCGCGCCTGTTTGAGCCGGGTGGAACTGGTGTGAAAATTTTTCAGGGTCTGACCTGTCCGACCTGTCGGACGCGTCCGACGCGAAGCGAGGCCTGATTTGTTGCACGGTTTTCTCGGGCTTTTTTCCAACGACATGGGCATTGACCTGGGAACGGCCAATACCCTTGTTTACGTAAAAAATCAAGGCATAGTATTGCGGGAGCCTTCGGTGGTCGCCATAGAAATTGAGAAACGGAGTCATCGCCGATTTTGAAGTCACCCAGGCCATGATCCGCCATTTTATCCGCCGCGTTCACAACAGGAAAAGCCTCCTGCATCCGAGGGTCGTCATCGGGATACCTTCGGGCATCACCGAGGTGGAAAGGCGGGCGGTGCGCGATTCCGCCCAGCAGGCCGGGGCGCGGGAGGTTTATTTGATCGAAGAGCCCATGGCGGCCGCCATCGGCGCCGATCTTCCGATCGAAGATCCCACGGCGAACATGATCGTTGATATCGGCGGCGGCACCACGGAAGTGGCCATTATTTCGATGGGGGGAATGGTGGTCACTAAATCCATTGACGTGGCCGGCGACGAGGTGGATGAGGCGATCCTGCAGTATTTTAGGAAGCGTTACAACCTGCTTATCGGCGAAACGACGGCGGAAGACGTTAAAATTAAAATCGGTTCGGTTTTCCCTTTAGGCGAGGAAATGACGATGGAGGTCAAAGGCCGCGACCAGGTGACCGGGCTTCCGCGCACCATCACCATCACCTCCGAAGAGGTCAGACAGGCGCTTCTTTCGGTCGTTAAAACGATCGTAGATATGGTTAAATCCGCTCTTGAAGAAACGCCGGCCGAACTGGCCGCGGATTTAGTGGACCGGGGTTTGGTCCTGGCCGGTGGCGGGTCGCTTTTAAGAGGCATTCCGGAACTTATTTCCCGCGAAACGGATTTACCGGTCCATTTGACTCCGGAACCGCTTGATTGCGTCGTTTTGGGAACAGGCAAGTTTCTTGAAGAGCTCGAACGTTTTAATAACACAAGAAAGCGCGCATTTTTAGCGTCGTAAAATCAGACGGGTCGGACAGGTCCGACATGTCGGACCTGTCCGATAAAGGAAATGAAAAAAGATTTTTATTTAGCCTTAGGGCTGACTGTTTTTTTGATGATCCTGGCCGGCTCAAGCCTGGCTGGACGCCTTGCCGCCTGGCGGGCCGTGGCCTGGTATCTGGTCAATCCGGCGCCGACAGCCATGGCCCAAGCCCAGCGGCACGCTTATCATCTTGGCGAAAGCTGGGAAAAACTTTTTGAGGCAAGGCGTTATCTGGACACCCTTGAAAAAATTCAAGCCGGACGCGATTTGGAAAATTTGCGCCAATCGCTGGCGATAGAGGAGGATTCGCGCCGCCGGACAATCGAGGCCGAAAGCCAAAAAACCGTGGCCGGCTCCCTGGCGGATAAATGGCAGACGCAGGTCGTCGAGATCGTCTATCGCGGCATTGGCGAAAGCGACTGGGTTTCCCAGGCCTGCGTTTCAAAACAGCCGGCTGCGTTTAAGTTTTACGCGCCGGCTCTCCAATTTTACCGGCCCAGGGGGGAATTTATTTTAGCCGGCCGCTTGAGACCCGAGCCGGCCGGGCAATTTTTTTACCAATGCTTTGAATTGGTCACGAGTCCGCGCCATGCGGCGGCCGTCATTCTGGCGACGACCGGCGAAGCGGCTTTGCTCGCCGGCTTGGGCAGGCCGGACCGCCTGCGCCTGAGCTACCTTCCTTTGGATTCAAAGGCCGCTGTCGGCGAGCGCGTTATGACTTCGGCGGCAAGTTCGGTGTATCCGCCCGGCCTGGCCGTCGGCGAGATCGTCGAGATCGAACCGCTTAGATCCTCGCAATTGTTTAAAACGGCCTATGTCCGGCCTTATCTTGACTTGGCGCGCCTGGAGCGCCTGGTTGTGTTAAAACCTGAGGAATTTTAGTGCTGCGCTTAATTGGCCTGGCTTTCGCCGTCGTTATTCTGGAGGTTTTTTATAATCTGGCGGGCGGCCGGATGGTTTTTTATTTTTCACCGCTTTTAGCGCTTCAGTCGGTCGTTTTTATCGGCATGCTCCTGGGTCCCATGGCCGGGCTTGGCTGGGGTTTGGCGGCCGGCCTTCTTGAGGATCTTTGTTTGGTTACGCAAAGCGGCGCCTTCGGCCTGACGCCCATCGTTTATCTTTGGATCGGCTGGCTCAGCGGCCGGCTTATGTGCGGCCGCGTCGATACCGCCAGCTGGGCCGTCAGGATGATCGCCACCGGCGCGGGATGGCTTTCCGGGATCGGCCTGGGGGCGCTTTTAAGCGCGATTTACGCCGGACCCTTGCCGGTGCTTTCGCGTCCTTATTTATTGAGCGGGGCCGTCACCCTGGCCGTTCAAATGATGCTGGCGCCCGGGGTCGGAGCCGTCCTGGTGAAAATTCTTCAACCGCGAGGAAAGTTCGATGGCTACACTTTCTGAGAAAGCCGCCTGGCTGAGGCTGCTTATGTTTTCGTTTTTCGCGGTTTTCGGCCTGCGTCTTTTTTTTCTTCAGGTCGTTTTCGGCCGCCATTACCGCCTTCTGGCCGAAAGAAACCGTTTTCAGATTTTTTACCGCCAAGCGCCGCGCGGAACCATTCTGGACCGGACCGGTTATCCCTTGGCATCCAATATCGGCGTTTTCAACCTGTATTTCAACCCTAATTTCTTGGTGGAGGATGCCGAAGACCGGGTCAGGGTTATTTCCGGAATTTTAAATTTAAAGCTCGACGACTTGCGGCGCGCCGTCAAGACGGCCAGAGTCGGCCGCAAAACCAGCCTGGCGGCAAGGCAGATTTCCCCGGAAGCGGCCTTTCGTTTTTTTGAGAAGCAGGAGTCTTATCCCGAATTTTTTCTGACCTCGGAGTCTTTGAGGTATTATCCTTTAGGGGAAGCCTTTGCCCATGTCGTCGGTTATTTGTCGCGCATACGTTCAAGGGTAGAGTTCGAAAAACTCAAAGATCAAGGCTACCGCTATGATTCATGGCTGGGAGGCTATGGTTTGGAGAAGCTTTTCGAGCAGCACTTGCGCGGCTGTGACGGGGCCGTTTTGATCGAGGTTGACGTTCATGGCCGGCCTCTGTCGCAAAGCCGTCCGGCGCAGGAGGCGAGCGGGGAAAAGCGAAGCCAGGCCGGCGTCTCCCTTGTTGAGGATTCCTATCCCGGCAATGACATGGAATTGACGATTGATCATCGTTTGATTATGGCGGCCCACCAAGCGCTCAAAGCTTCGTCTTCGGGCGCCGGTTCGGTGGTGGCCCTTGATCCGCGCAGCGGGGCAGTGCGCGCCTTGGTTTCCACTCCCGGCTTCGACCCCAACGGCTATATCCGCCTTACCCTGGAGAAACCCGAAGTGCTTTTGCGCGCGGAATTTCCCAGGGCCCTGACCGGTCTTTATCCGCCCGGCAGCGTATTTAAAGTCATCACCGCGATCGCGGCCCTGGAAAAGGGGCTTGATCCGGCAAGGCGTTTCCGCTGCATGGGCAAATTCGCGCTTCCGGGCCGGACCTTTAAGTGTTGGAAGGAAGAAGGGCATGGGTCCCTCGACTTCATCGAAGGAATTCGCAACTCATGCGATGTTTATTTCTATAACGCAGGGCTTTTTGCGGGCGGCGAAGCCATCAGTTCCTGGGCGCTCAAGTTTTCATTGGGGCGTTCCATAACGGTCAAAGAATTTCCAGAGTGGTCCAAAAAGGGCTTTATTCCGACGCCCCGATGGAAGGAGGAGAAAAAAAAGGACATCTGGCGTCCGGGCGATACGCTGAATTTAGCCATCGGCCAGGGCGAGGTTCTGACGTCGCCCCTTCAGCTGGCCGCACTTTTCGCCATGCTGGCTGGCCGCGGCCGGCTGGCCCAGCCTTATATCATCGAGGCTTTGAAAAATCCGTCGGGCGGGGTTTTTTGGAGGAACAAACCCGTCCTGGCCGATGATTTTAAAATTCCGGCGGTTTCGGATAAGACATGGCAGCTACTCGAGGCGGGGCTGCGTTCCGTCGTCGTCGAGGGGACGGGCCGCGGGGCCAATATCGCCGGCTACGATATTTACGGCAAGACCGGCACGGCGCAGAATCCCCTGGGCAAAGATCACGCTCTTTTCGCCTGCTACCTTAAGGATGCGTCCGGCACGCCGCGCCTGGCCGTAAGCGTCGTGGTTGACAACGGGGGCCAGGGCTCCGTTGCCGCGGTGCCGGTTGCCAGGCGGGTGCTCGAAGAGTTCATTAAAGAGGAATTCGGTGGCTAAATCCAAGGAATTTATCAGCCCGATTTTAGTCGGCCGCCTTGAAGAGGGACGCCCTTCTTTGCGCTATCAGTTCTTCGGCCTTGACGTGATGCTTGCGGCGATCTGCGCGCTTTTGCTTGGAATCGGGGCCATAGTGGTCTACACTTCGCTTTACGGCTCAACGGCTTTTGAAAGTCTATGGATGCGGCATTTGACGGCCCTGGGCATCGCCGGCCTGGTTTGTCTGGTCATGTTTTTTTTGCCCCAATCGGCCGTGGCGGAAGCCGGCGGCCTTATTTACGGTTTTTCCATTCTGCTTTTAATCATGGTGCTTTTTTTCGGCAAGGTTATTCATGGCTCAAAATCCTGGTTTTCTATGGGGCCTTTTCAATTCCAACCCAGTGAATTCGCCAAATTCGCCGTCATTATATATATGTCCAGCGTGACGGTGCGCGGCCGGGAAAAAGACCCCCTGCTTTCCTGGGGCTGCCGGTTTCGGGTGATCGGCCTGGCCGCCTTGGCCCTGGTCCTAGTGCTGTCCCAGCACGATGTTTCAGGCGCGATCAGCTTTTGTTTTATTGCCCTGACCTACGCCTGGCTGCTGGAGATGTTCTCAGGCCGGTTTATCGGGGCCATGGCTGTTTTTGGGATTTTGAGTTTTTTAAGCCTTCTTTGCCACATCACCGCCGGCTTGAATTTGAAAGATTCGGCGGCCCTGTCCGCTTTTTTGATTCGTTGGGGATTCGGGCCCGGCGCCGCCTTTGCCAAAGGACTTCTGTGGGCCGGCGCCATGCTGGCCTTAAGCGCAGCCCTTTACCGGCTTTTAAAAGGGCTTTTCGTCCTTTCTCCAAAAACATCGTGGCTTTGGACTCTTGCCATCGCCGCTATTCTGATCGGGTCAAACGGGGCCGGATATTTGGGCTGGAAAGCGCTCAAAGGCTATCAAAAAAACAGATTGGTCAGTTTTGTCTTTCCCCGCGCCGATCCGCTCGGCTCCGGATATAATGTGACTCAGTCAAAAATCACCGTCGGTTCCGGCGGTTTTATCGGCAGGGGCATTCTTCTCGGCAGTCAGGCAAGCCTGGGTTTTTTGCCGGAAAGGCATACTGATTTCGCTTTCGCCGCCCTGGGTTGTGGCTTTGGGACTTTTCGGCTTGTGGTTCGGCGAGGTGGCCGTCAACATTGCCTGCGTGCTGGGCCTTTTTCCGGTTTTAGGCATCGGCCTGCCCTTTATTTCTTACGGAGGATCAAGGCTGGTGATCAATGGAATGGAGATCGGACTGCTTTTGGCGATTTCAAGGGAGTTCTATGTGTACCGATAAAAAAGTTGAAATCATTCTTGAAAAAGCGGCGGCCCTTTCCATGCGGCCTTCTCAGTATGCCGGCTGGGAAATCGGTTCAACGGCAGAGAAAACCGGGGAAGCGGCCAGGCGCATCGCCCTGGTGTGCCCTCGGCCATATGAAAAAGCCATGCAGGATGATTGCTTGCTCGATCTTTACGGCGGTCTGGCCGCCTGCTGTAGCGTATGCCCGGAAAGAATTTTTTTACCCGGCCAGGATTACTTGGAAAAACTCGCTTTTTTCGGGGAAACCAGAAAATGGTTTTCCCTTGAAAGCAAGGCGCCTTTGGAGTTTTTTGACGATTTTATCCTTTTTCCGGGCGCCGGGGCCGACGGCGATCTTGGCCGCCCCGCTTCGCAGCCCCATTCCGGAGGTCTGGGACGTTTGGAGTCCCAGAGGGACGTGACGAGCTTCGGGGACGGATCTACGGCCGGGGGCCTTGGCCGCCGGCTTGAGCAGGCGGTTCGCGATTTGTGCCGGGATTCTCAAAAGCGGCTATGGGAAGCGGCTCTAATCAATCAAGGCGCCGGACAAAGCGGCGCTTCGGATATCATGGGCCGGCTGGGCTTGGAGGCCGGGACCGGGAATCTTCCCCTTATCGCCTATCACAGCTGGGAAAGGACGTTTGCGGCAGCCGGTCCGGCGCAAGACGCCGGCGGCCGGCGGATTTACGCCGGGACGGCAAGACGAACCGCTTCTTTGCGGGCACGGCTTGTGCGCCACGGCTGGTCGCGTTTCGTCTCCCACCTGGAACAGATTCAGATTTTTAAAAACGCCGTTTTGCTGGCCGGCCTGCCGGCGGCGCGAAGCCGGACGAAGAAGCCGAGGCTGAAAATGAGCTTTGGGCCGGCGGTCGGAGTCGGCTGGGAATCAAGCTCGGAATTTTTCGATATCATGCTCGAAGAGCCGGTCCAAATTGAGACTTTCAGCGAACGGCTGAAATCCTGCCTGCCGCTTGGCTATGAGCTTGGCTGGGTGGGCCGCATTCCGGTTTATTTTCCCAGTCTCGAAGAAAGCGCCAACCGGGCTGATTTTTGGATTGAGGAAAAATATGAGCCCGGAGGGGTTGATTGGCAAAGGCTTTTTGAATGGTTTCGCCGCCTTTCCCAGGAAGGCCGCGAGCCGCTGATCGTTAAAAAGGAAAAACCGGGGAAAAAAATAGACCTCATCAATGTCGCCGAAATCGTCGCCGCCGTCTCCCTGGGAATTTCGCAAAGCGGCGGCAATGTCGGGGTCAAGCTGTCTTTGCGCTATGGGCCTAAAAAAAATTTGAAGCCTGAAAAGATTTTGGAAATCAGTCTGGGATTGACGCCGGAGTTCATTGAGACCCGGTTGAGGATTTGCCGGACGGCTTTGGCCCTGGAGTCCCGCGACGGCAGACTTAGGTATCTTTAGTCGGACATGTCCGACGGGTCGGACAAGTCTGACGAGAAAAGGGGAATTTTATGCCTAAAATTGAAATCATCGCCAATTGCGGGCCGGAAGAAACGCGCATCGCCCTGGTGGAAAACGGGCGGCTGGCTGAATTTTTTTGGGAAAGGAAGGGCGCGGCCAGCCAATTTCTTGTCGGCAATATTTATTGCGGCAAAGTGGCGAACGTCCTGCCGGGAATGGACGCCGCTTTTGTCGACATCGGTCATGAAAAAAACGCCTATCTTTACATTACCGACGTCAAAGCGGCCGACCGGGGAAAGACGATTGATCAGATTTTGCAGAAGGATCAACAGGTCATGGCGCAGGTAATCAAAGAAACGATCGGAACCAAGGGCATGAAAATCACCATGAACATCAATCTGCCCGGGCGGTATTTCGTTTTGACGCCGTTCCAGCGGCAGATGCATTTCTCCAGGCAGCTTGCCGATTCCCGCGACGAGCAGCGTTTGATTGATTTTGTCGGCGCTCTTTTGCCGGCCAACATGGGCTGTATCGTGCGCACCGAGGCCGAGGGCGCTTCGCATGAAGAACTCAAGCAGGAAGCCCGCTACCTTTTAAAAATCTGGGAAGGCATTCATAAAAAATTCGAGCATTCGAACGGCCCGCGCCTGCTTTATAAGGAGCTGGATTTGGCGCATTCGGCGGCGCGCGACATGCTCAACCATGATGTTTCCGTTTTTTTAGTGGACCATCCTGATGTTTTCCGGGACCTGGAGAATTTTATCGACGAGGTCGCTCTTCATGTAAAAAACAGGCTTGTCCTGTTTAATGAACGTCCGCCGATTTTCAGCGCCTTCGGCAT
>JACQWW010000189.1:0-1074 GCA_016209025.1 Elusimicrobiota bacterium
TATCATCTTGTCCAGGCAGTCGGTTGGAGCGGCTGGGTTTATTACAACCAGACCGATTATTACTACTGTGGGACGTATTACCTGGATTTATACTGAGAATTAGCCACAAAATTCCCCTCGGGGCAACAAATTACTATGGCAACATCTCCGAGAGCCCTCAGGGAATTATCGCCAGCCTTGATTACAGCCTGTCCGCGGACAACCTGGAAAAGCGCGTGATCCGGGCCGGCGAAGAAATCACCGTCCTGGAAAGAAACTCAAGGGTGGAGTGAGCCTCGGCTCCTTTCTCGGTTCTATTCTGATACGAGAGGAACGATACCACTGAAGCATAAGAACCAGCGTTTGCCGATCGGGAACCTTGGCAAGGGATAGTTTGGCGCGAGGAAACTTTTTTTGGGCCAGACGATAAACTTTTTCGGCATCATTACCGCTGGCGGCAATACGTTTATTGGCTATAACGACCCACTTGCCCGCATATTGAGAGGTATTTGTTCGAACAAACCAGTCATAATTACTCATTTTCTAAATAGTATATCAGAAAAAAAATTTTCAAAATCCCCCCGATTCGTTAGTTTCTTTCCTGGGAAAAGAAGGTTACGTCATGGGTTTAAGTTCTTCGTGGGAATAAGTTCGATGACAAGAAGGAAAGAAAGAAAAAGACTTAAAAACCGAGTATTAATTAAGGTAAGGGAGAATCCGCTCGGTCAGGGCGCGGGCGATGTCGGACGGGCTGCCGTCAACCTTTTCCCGGCGGCGCTCCCGGCCGGCCATTTCTTTTAGGCCGGCCACGGTGGTCGGCGAACCTGGGAAACCGATCTGGTCGGGATCGCAGTTTAAATCTTTCTGGCTCCAGACCGTGAGCGGCGCTTCGTTCATGGCCCAGGGTTTTCTTTCAAAATTAATGAAACGCGGTTCATTGGTTCCGGTTTTAGCGGAAATAACCACCGGCAGGCTGACTTCGAGAATTTCTTCCCCGCCTTTGATTTCCCGTTTGGCCTTAACTTTATTTTTTTCCGGCAAATAGTCAAGCTCCATAGCATAAGTCACTTGAGCGCAATCGAGCCATTCAGCCAA
>JACQWW010000189.1:1091-7613 GCA_016209025.1 Elusimicrobiota bacterium
GCCAAGCCCGGCGGCACCTGGGCCGTGGCGCCGTCGGAGGATTCCTCTCCGCAGATAACAATGTCATAAGGCCCGATTTTTTCAATGCCTTTGGCCAAAGTATAGGTGGTGGCCAGGGTATCGGCCCCGCCGAAAGCCCGGTCGCTTAATAAATAAGCTTTATCCGCGCCCATGGCCATGACCAGGCGCAGATAAGCCTCAAAGAAAGGCGGGCCCATGGAAACAAGGGTGACCTCGGCCCCGTACCGCTCTTTCAAGGAAAGGGCCATTTCAATGGCATGCATGTCAGGAGGATTGATCAGGCTCCTGGCATTGGCCCGGTCCAAGGTGTGCTCCTTGGTGATTTTTACTTCTTCGGGCCTAGGTACGACTTTTGTGCATACCACTATCTGTAGTTTCTTCACTTTCCTTCACCTTTTTTAATTCTTCGATCAAGGGTGGAATTATTTGAAATAAGTCTCCCCTGACATAATAATCCGAATCCTGGAAAATCGGCGCTTCAGGGTCTTCGTTGACGGAAATAACCAAGTCGGCTTTTTGGATGCCGATAGTAAACTGCAAAGCCCCTGAAACGCCGAAAACCAAAGCCACTTTTGGCTTGGTGACATAGCCGGTCTGTCCCACCATGTGATCTTTGGAAATCCATTTTTCGTCAACTGCCACCCGTGTAGCTCCGACTTCGGCGCCGATGATTTTTGCCAGCTCGCGGATGATTTTAAAATCTCCCTTGACTCCCCGGCCCCCGCAGACCAGGTACTTGGCTTTGGTTATGTCAACTCCGCCGCCATGAACCTTGCGCTCCACGATTTCGGTTCTTACTTTGGAGGCGTCAATGGTTACGGCTATTTTGCGGATTTTGCCTTTGCGTTTAGCCGGGTCCGATATCGAGGGTTCAAAAACGCCTGGTCTTACGGTCGCCATTTGAGGCCGGTGTTTTTCGCAGGCGATCATAGCGGCAATGCCGCCGCCGAAACCCGTCACTTCGCTTAATAGTAAATTTTTATCTTTCCCGCTTCGCAGAGCTCCCCTTTCCAGAGCAAAGGGACGATTGAAGTCCCTGGGGGACGTAACGTCGGGGACGGAGTTGCGGTCAGGGACCGCGGCCGTGATCTCAAAATTGGTGCAATCGGCGCTTAAACCTGTGCGCAGTTTGACCGCCAGGCGGCCGGCCAAATCCCGGCCATTGGTTGTGGCGCCGGCCAGGAAAATATTCGGCTTTTCCGCCAGAATTATTTGGGCCGCGGCTTGCGTGTGAGGATCGGTGCGGTAATGTTCAAGGCTGGGATCATCGGCCGCGAGGACTTCATCCACTCCGTGATTTAAGACCTCTTCAGCCAATTTATCAGTTCCATGTCCCAAGAGAAGGCCGATCAAAGGCTCCTGGCAGATTTTGGCCAGCTCCTTGGCTTTACCGAGAAGCTCGACGGATACTCCTTCGAAAGTTTTTCCGTCGTGTTCCAGGTAGACCCAGATGCCTTTGGCTTCTTCCGGCTGGTAAAGCGATTTGGTCATCCCACCGCCTCTTTAACTTTTTCTTTACCCCTCACCCTGCCCTCTCCCCCTAGTGGAGAGGGAGAAAGCGCTTGGGCCACTATCTCGGCCACGTCTAAAACCTTAAGCTTGCCTTTGTCTAAAATTTTGGCGCTGTCTTCCATGCAAGCCAGGCAGGCCGGGCAGGCAGTGGCCAAAACTTGGGCCCCGGCATCAGCCGCTTCCTTGACCCGCAAGTCGGAAAACCTTTCGCCAGCTTCGGTTTCCAAAAACATCCGGCCGCCCCCGCCGCCGCAGCAAAGCCCGTTTTCCCGGTTCCTGGGAAGCTCGATGAATTCTAATCCAGGAATAGCTTTTAAAACCTGGCGGGGAGCTTCGTAAACCTCGTTCCAGCGGCCTAAAAAGCAGGGGTCTTGGAAAGCGACTTTGGTCAATGGGGTCAGGTCCGGGGAAGGGGTCAGGTCTTCATTTGTCATTTGTTGCGACAAACCCGTGGCCGCCTTCAAGTCGCTACTAACAAATGACAAATGAAGACCTGCCCCCTTCCCCCAAGTGAGCCGGCCCGAGCAGATCAACTCGGCCAGATACTGGGTGTAATGAAGAGGCTTGAAGCGTTCGTTGTATTTGGGATAGTAATTTTTAAAAACGTCAAAGCAATGGGGGGAAATAGTGACAATGGATCCCACCTGCTCTTTCTCGAAAAATTTGGCGTTTTCCGCCACAATTTCGTGGAAATATTCGGTTTGCCCCACATCGAGGGCTTCCTCGCCGCAACCCGGCTCTTTTTCTCCGAAAAATCCAAAGCGCACCCCGGCAAAGCGCAGAATTTCCACCAGCGCTTTGGCAACTTTTTGAGCCCGCCTGTCATAGGCGGCCATGTCCCCGATATAAAGGAGAATTTCGTCTTCCGGGCTGAAAATTTTCAGATTAAGCCCGGCCGCCCAATTGGCTCTTGATGAAGGCGGCAGTTTAAAGGGATTTTTGTCAAAATAAACCGCCCACATCAGGGAAGAAAGACCGGCCGGCACTTTATTGGCTTTCCAGGCCAAATTCCGCAGGCTCCTCATCACTTTGGCAATGGGAACCCCTCGGGGGCATTGAGCTTGGCACGCAGCGCAAGTGGTGCAAAGCCACATGTTGTCGGCTTGTTCTTTGAGGCCGAGCTGGGCGCCCCGGACAATTCGGCGCACGGAAAACATTTCTTTTTTAACCAAGCCCCAGGGGCAGACCGCGGTGCAAGAGCCGCATTGAAAGCATGGGCTGGCTGCCCCGCCCGTGGCCTTCATGAATTTTTCCCAGGCTTCGTCGTTTAAAACAATTGTGTTGTTTGACGATTCTTTGTTTTCTTCGGCCATTTTTTTTATCCTACCGCTGAAGGCGTTTTTTCTTTAGCCTCCCGCTCCTTTCGTAAGTGCTCAGCGTTTTTCATGACAATGGCGTGCATCTCATGCATTTTGTGGGCGAATTCCTTGCCCTCGGCCGCGGAAATCCATCTAAGCTGGAGCCTTTCTTCGGCAATGCCTTTTTTAGCGAAAACCTGCTGCCAAGCCTTGAAGCGTTTGAAAGTATGGACATTGGCATAATTGTAATGGCAGTCCGAGCCGTCGTCGGTCAATCGGCAGCCGGAAATGACCACTGCCCCGGCCCCTTTTTCAAAACAGCGGGCCACGAAGCCCTGCTCAAAACGGGCCGAACACATGGTGCGGATAATGCGCGAAGAAGGGGGATACTGGATTTTTTCAATGCCGGCCTGGTCCGCCCCGGCGTATGAGCACCAGTTGCAGGTGAAAACCATGACCTTTTCTTCGGGTTTTTCTTTGAGAGCCGCGTCAATCTGGGCCATGATGCCTTCCCTCGTGAAATAGGGCATTTCAATGGCCCCGAAATTGCATTGAGCCGCGCAATTGCCGCAGCCCATACAAGCCGCTTCAATAACCCGGATGGCGCCTTTTCCTTTCCCTGGTTTCCCTGTGGTTTCAATGGCCCCGAAAGGGCAGACCTTGGCGCAGGCCCAGCATAAGGTGCATTTCTCCTGGTTAATCTTGGCGATCAAAGGTTCTTTTTCTATCGCGTCCTTGGCTAGAAGGGCCGAGGCTTTGGAAGCGGCGGCCAAGGCCTGGGCCACGGTTTCCCGGACATCCTTTGGATATTGCACGCAGCCGGCCAGATAAATTCCCTGGGTGGCTGTTTCCGCGGGCCCTAATTTAGGATGAAGCTCAAGCAAAAATCCGTCCAGGCTTTTAGGCAGTTTCAGCTGGCTGGAAATAGTCTCTTCAACCGGTTTTAGCCCCACGGCCATAACCAGATGATCCGTGGGAATTTGCACTTGACTGCCGGTCAGCTCGTCTTTAAAGGTCACTAAGCCGTTTTCAAATTTGACCGCTTCTTCAGGCCGCTGGAAAAGATTGTATTGAAAAAACTGGACCCCTTCCCTGGCCGCCTGCTCATAGAGCTCTTCAGCGTGCCTGGTGTAGCAGCGCACGTCTTTATAAATAATGCGCACTTTCTTGCCCATTCTTCTTAAATGAAGAGCCTGGCTGATCATGGAAGCGCAGCAGTATCTTGAACACCCGAGCTTGTCGTTACGGGAACCCACGCACCCGACAAAGGTGATTTTATCGCCGGTCAGTTTTCCTTCTTTTATAAGACTTTCCAGCTCCAAATTAGTGATGACCTGGCCGTTTCTCTGTCCGTATCCGAATTCCACCGGCTTATAAGGATCAGCCCCCATAGCCAGGACAACCGCGCCGATTTTTAATTCTTCGCCGCTAGATAAGCGCGCCTGGAAATTACCTACAAATCCGCTGATCTGCTCAATAGTGGTGTTAAGATGGACTTTTACGCCCAAATCATTTAACTGCCTTTTTTGAGAAGCCAAAAGATCCTGGGCTTTAATGCCGGCCGGGGCCAGCTCAGTCAAATGCCTGACCAAGCCGCCAAGTTCAGCTGTTTTTTCCACGAGATGCGTTTCATAACCTTGCCTGGCAATGGCAATGGCCGCGGTCATGCCGCCTACTCCGCCGCCTATGACCAGGGCTTTCTGGGTTACCGGCTGATGAGTGGGATGAAGAGGGATTAAAAGTCTGGCGTGTTCAACCGCCATTCTAATCATGTCCTTGGCTTTTTGGGTGGCCTCGGCTTTAAATTCTTTATGAACCCATGAGTCCATGTTGCGGATATTGGACATCACTAAAAGATAGGGATTTAGTCCGGCCCTCATGCAGGCGCCCCTGAAGGTTTCTTCGTGGGTCTTGGGCGAACACGCGGCAATGACCACCCGGGTGATTTGTTTTTCCTTGATAATGTTTTCAATTTCCGTCTGGGTGTTGCCGGCGCAAGAAAACATCTGGGTTTGAGTATGGACAACCCCCGGCAAGGTTTTGGCGAAATCAGCCACAGCCTTGACATCCACCACTCCGGCAATGTTTGAGCCGCAGTGGCAGACAAAAACCCCGATTCTTGGAGTCTCGATGCCTTCGATGGGTTCGGCTTTTTCTTCTTTAGGCCAAGAGCGCGCGGTCAAGTGTCCTAATGACAGGGCGGCGCCGGCTCCTCCCTCAGCTACGCTGTCAGGAATATCCTTTGGTCCTGAAGCGCAGCCTGCGGCATAAACCCCGGGCCTGGTCGTGTGGACAAGCCCGCCTTTCTCCTCAACCGCTTGAAGAAAACCGTCCGCATCCAGCTCGATGCCCAGGGCCTTGGAGAGCCTTATTAAGCTTTCCGGGGGTCTGACCGCATGGGACAAAGAAACCAAATCAAAATTTTGGGTGATCATTTTTCCGGTTTTAGTGTTTTCATAAACCACTTTAATGGAATTGTCCGGATTGGCAGAAATACTGGCTGGTCTTCCCCTGACGAATTTGGCCCCTTCCTGGGCGGTTCGTTTCCAGAATTCATCGAATCCTTTGCCGAAGGCCCGGGCATCCATGTAAAGGACAGTTACGTCCTTGACTCCGTGGTCAATAAGCTGGAAAGCGTGCTTGACCGAATACATACAGCAAAAACGTGAGCAGTATTTATAGTGCCTTTGATCC
Source organism: Elusimicrobiota bacterium (assembly GCA_016209025.1). Taxonomy (GTDB): domain Bacteria; phylum Elusimicrobiota; class Elusimicrobia; order JACQPE01; family JACQPE01; genus JACQWW01. Next base: position 6,617 of record JACQWW010000189.1, read on the forward strand.
CTGGAGCCGACGCACAAAACCAAAAGAACGTTTTTGGGATGATGGCCGTTTGACGGCTTGACCACCTCGCCGCCGGTCGGGCCCGCGGAGATCAAAAGCCTTTCAAGTTCAAGAGAATGGAGGATGTCGGGATGAGTGCCGTACCCGTATTCTTTAAGGATTTCCGGGTCAATCATGTCATAGCCCACGGAAACTATGACTGAGGCGATGTTTCTGGTATGGGTGGTTTCCTGGGGCATGCCGAAATCTATGCACCTGGGAAGACAAGCATCAACGCATTTCTGGCAGGGAAGAAAATGGGGCGGCTTGTTAAGGCAGTGTTTTAAATCTATCAAATAAGGCCCGGGAACCGCCTGGGCAATGGGGGTATAAATGGCTTTCCGGTAAGCCATGCTCGAGTCCGATTCATTGGGCACAACCACCGGGCAGGCCACGGCGCATAAATCGCACCTGGTGCATTCTTTGGTCACCATCCTGGAACTCTGTTTAATGGTAACTTTAAAATCCCCTGGTTTGCCTTCCAAGCCGACGACTTGGGCCGGGCTGAAAATTTCAATGTTTTTGTTTTGCCCGACCTCGCCCATTTTTGGACCTTCGATACATATACTGCAATCAAGGGTGGGGAAATTTTTGTCCAGAACCGCCATTTTGCCGCCGATAGTCGGGGATTTTTCCACCAAAATAACTTTGGCCCCAGCCTTGGCCAAATCCAGGGAGGCCTGAATGCCGGCAATGCCGCCGCCGATGACTAATACCGAATCATTTCCTTGGTTCATGTCAGCACCACATCTTTTTCGGAAATTGACCTGATTTTTGAGCGCACGTAAATGGCGAAATCCGGGCAGGTCACTTCGCAGTATCCACAACTGGTGCAGTCGTTTTCCTTGCCCTGGGCGACTACGGGGAAATGGTAGCCTTTGGCATTGTAATCACGGCTCATTTCCAGGACATCCCTGGGGCAAAATTCAATGCAAAAGCGGCAGCCTTTGCATTTTTC